>JAIYCK010000011.1 GCA_027488055.1 Flavobacteriales bacterium
GTGTCTCGCCCAATGTTAACGGAAAATTAGAAGACCAAACAGAAGCACCAGCCAAGCGATGAGCGCAGAATATTTCGGTCGCTTGCGCATAACCCGCACCATCCGCATTGCGTCGATCGCGCCAGGACACACACAAATCACCATCCGTATCATAGTCCGCCCAAACTAGATCTTGCATGCGGTCATTGCCAATAGGGTCATCATTGACGCGGATGGGCTCGGTCCAATTTTCGCCAAGATCATAACTGTCCATGAGCTTGATGTCCAAATCGGTTCCCTCGCCTGCTACAAAAACAGCCGTTAAATGTGCTTCGTTGGACGGATCCACGAGCAATTTGTATCCCATTTTGGCTTGTCCCGGATCAGAAGTCACAGAGGTCACGAGTGCCTCAAAATATTCGCGGGTGCTTGATCCGATGGCTTGGCGCGACAGAATCATGGTAGGCAAAGGGTTTTGTCCGAACACGTAAGAAGGATATATTGAAAAGGCATAATTGTCGCTCATGGCTGGAGCAGCCATTGGCCGCGGGATGACACTACCCACAAGTCCACCTGCACCATCAAGGTATTCGAAATTACTCCACGAATCACCGCCATCGTTGGATTGAAAAAGATACGGACGATTGGGGGCCTCCGCAAAAGAAGGTGGCATGGTCGTCAAATACACCCATTGGTCATTTGGCGACAATTCGAACCACGGCCGATCGATAGGATATTCTTGGCCATCCGCAAAAATATCGGCAGCTAAAACCGCATTTCCCCACGAAAGGCCACCATCCGTCGACCTCCTAAAATAGACACCTCCACCATACGGATCCTCTTGATAGTCGATGTAACATAAGAGCACTTCCCCATTGGAAGCAATCGCCAAGCTCGGATCAGCGGATTTATAAGCATCTGATTCGTGTGGTATATTGACAGGTGGCGACCACGTGGCACCACCATCGTAGCTTGTTTTTGTGCGAATGGATAAAGCCGAACCGCTATTGAACACAAACCCCATCCAGGCTACTACCAGGTGATTCGAGTTATTCGGATCTTGCGCTATGAAAGGCTCGCCTTCGAAAATCAAACCCGATGAAAGATTGGTATTCTGCGCCCATGCGCCGTGCATGCCTAAAAGGAGACAACAAGCCCCCACCACAATCGAATTTTTCATAGTCTAATATACCTCAAATTTCCACTGAGAGGGAGCTGATCGCAAAAGGATTAATCACAAAGTCAAAGCGCCCCGAATGATGCGATTTTGGCTATTTGTTGACAAGTTTCGTAGGGCTATCATGCCAAATTGATCAGAAAATTCCGAAATTAGCAACGTCGAAAAAGCAATTAATTACATTACCTAAAAATGGAACTTACAGGAAAATTAACAGTCATCGGAGAGGAAAAAACCTTCAATGGCGGATTTACAAAAAGAGAATTTGTACTCACTACGGAAGAACAGTATCCACAGATGATTCAGTTTGAATTGTTAAAAGACAAAGGTGCTTTGCTTAACTCGATGCAAGTAGGCAATCGTATCAAAGTATTGTTTGATGTGCGTGGCCGTGAATGGCAAGGCAAATATTTCAATAGTTTGGTGGCTTGGAAATTGGAAATGGCGGGAGCGCCAGCAGCTTCTTCAGAAGCTAGCAACAACGGTTACGCTCCGATCAATACACCTGCACCAACACCCGTAACAACTTTCAATGACACGGTAGAAGACGATTTGCCTTTCTAAGACATTTCGTAATTGATCTTATATAAACCGATTCACATGAATC
This sequence comes from Flavobacteriales bacterium, assembly GCA_027488055.1. GTDB lineage: Bacteria > Bacteroidota > Bacteroidia > Flavobacteriales_D > Sanyastnellaceae > CANHSF01. The sequence goes on from JAIYCK010000011.1 coordinate 1,764, forward strand.
GGTTTTTTTTATGGCCTAGACTCAAAGTACTTCATGAATTTCAATCCATTGGACACATAATATGGATCGTGTGTCTTTGGTTTGCCACTCAATGGAAATCGATCACCCGTATTGTGATAGTGAAAAGCGTCTTTGAATTTTTTCTTGGTCAAGAAATGGCCATATTCCGCTTTGATCCATTGCACACCTGTCTCGGCTGCAAAGTCCTCATGGCGAAGCTCATGGACATTCGCTTCCAACTGAATCGCTTTGTAGCCCATCAATTGAAATGGCCCCCAACTGGTGGCTAAATTTTTCAAGCCTTCTTCGTCTAAGTCAACTAAATCATGGTGTTTGACGCCTTCAAATCGTATGCTCTTGCCATTTTTTATTTTCTCCAACCGCTTATAAATATGCTTTTCAAAACGATGACCCGCGGGTTTATTTCCGCTGCATTCGAGCACTGTGAGCGCCATTAGATAGGCATACGGCACATCGTACTTTTGACTTAACTCCCGCATTTCCTCCTTGTAATTGGCCTCGCACCATTCCAAATCGGTCAACCCTGGCGGTCTGGGATCTTCGGGAAGAGTAATCCCCAATTGGCTTCGAACCCATTCGGCGATACTATAGCGAAAAGGCCACGCCGCTATAAAAACGACCACTAAGATGGCTGTCGAAATAACATATTTGTTGCGGAACCATTTCATCTAAAACAATGATACGAAAAAAGAAGAATAATGGTTTGCAAGATGGAAGATTCTAATCAATCCACATTCACGACGTGCACATCCCAATATAACGGTGTATGAGGCGGAATGCGTCCCACACTTCGCCCCTCCTGACCGAATGCCCATTGCGAAGCAGTTAGAATAAGTGCCGATTCACCCTCGCGCATTTTGGCCAAACCCCATTGCATGGCGGGCAACAATTGACCACTTTTTCCAAATTGAAATTCCATGCTTGTCAACGAGTCCAAGCATTGTCCTCCGAGTAAATAGGTGTGGTATTGAATGGTGACATTGCGATCCACCTTCACACTATCACCTTCCGACTTTGTTTTGAATCCTACCCACATATCATCAAATGCGTGCCACTGCAGATCAGGATAAAGAGCGGTGAATAGATCCATGCATTCAGCTTCCGAACGCAGACCTTCGCTAGCCGATGTAGCCAAAAAGTGAGCGGCCTCGTTTCGATCCCGAAAGCAGTGCTGGATAATCAACTTATGGTGAAGTGAGTGTGTATCATCGATGCCTTGAAAAGACTGTCCCGGAGCCATATATTCGACCATAGCGCCATCTTCCAATGACTGCACATCCATGCGAATCGTATTGTTGAGCACTATATCTGCCAAACGTTTCACCTCTATCAAGGCCTCATGCACTATCTCAACACTGTCATTCGCTGAATCCATGACCTCCCATTGCATGAGCACATATTCGGACTGGGCAATCGATCGATCGCCTGCCCCAAATGCAATTAATTTTTTGGATACAAGCTCGTCCAATGCCACAAATCCTTCGGGTGCAGATTGGCATGCCATCAGCCCAAGGCAGAAGCAGGAAGCCCACCAGATGGAAGCCTTATTGAATATCGACGATCTGGAGGTCATAAATGACAGTAGCGTTCTGTGGTATTTTATTGCTATCGCCTGTCAAGCCGAAAGCCAAATGAGAGGGTAAAACTACTTTGGCTTTATCTCCTTTGCGCATGAGCTGCACCACTTCGTGCAAGCCCGATTCCACATTGTCGTGACCGACCGTGAATCGCTTTGGAGCTTCCTTGCTCGCATCATAGCAGGCAGTTCCATCCATGAGTTCGATGTGGTAAGCAACTGAGACAATGTCTTTCAATCGAGCCATTTCACCCGATCCAGCCTCATAAATCCAATAGTTCAATCCGGTTGCTGTCTTTAAAACAGGCCATTTTTTTTGCTGCACATATCCTTCAATACTGCGCATTTCTTCTTCGTGGATCCGTTTGTTATTGCGCACCATATCGTCTATTGTCACGACAGGTTCTTCTTGGGTGGTCTTTTGTTCGCGGCAGCCATTGCAACTTGCCATCAAAGCGATCACTATCACCAGCGGAAGCCTGCGCACATCTGATTGTATACGTTGATTGGTCATGGGTTCGAAGATAAGGCTTCGGATATATGTGCTTCAAAATATTCGAGTAATTGCTCCATCAGCATGTGTGAATTCGCACCGGCCGCATTCTTGTGCCCACCCCCACCAAAGTGTTTGGCTGCAAATTGATTGACATCCACTGTCCCCCTGGACCGAAGGCTAATTTTGATCTCGTTGTTGCCTTCACGGAAGAAGGCCGCAAGTTGCACCCCTTCTACACTAAGCGCTTGATTGACTAATCCCTCCGTATCGCCTGGGCGGTATTTAAAACGCAGCAATTCCTCTTGTGTAAGACTGATGAAAGCCACTTTTCCATCTTGTAGCAAGTGCAACTTTTCACTGATGGCGTAACCCACTAAGCGCATGCGATCCAAAAGATTGGAATCGTATACAGCTTGATGGATAGCCACATGATTGACGCCACGATCTTTGAGGTCGGCCACCAATCGATGCACCGATGCTGTAACCGACGCGAAACGAAAACTGCCGCTATCGGTCATGATACCGCAGTAGATAGACGTTCCAACTGCTTCATCGATCCATTGCAGCCAATCCATTTGTTCTGCCCATGCATAAATCAACTCGGCTGTGCTGCATGCCCGCGTATGGCTATATGTGACACATGCAAAAGCCTCTGGCTCTTCATGGTGATCAATCAAAACGAAATCGGTTGTTTTGGATCTTAGTTTTTGTTCCAATGCCGAACCCACCCGATGCAAACGATTGTAGTCCAATGAAAAAATGAGATCGGCCTCATCAATGGCGATATCTGCCTTCGTTGTTTCCCATTCATAGATCATGTAGCCATCCAAATTGGGCAGCCATTTCAAAAAGTCCGGCAACGTATCTGGAAAAATGAGGGTAACTTGTTTACCCAGGGCTCTCAGTATACCGACCAAAGCCGTTGCGCTGCCCGCTGCATCCCCATCAGGAGATTTATGCGTGGTCACAACGATGCGTTGAGCCTGCGGAAAAATGCGCTGAAAATATTCTTTTTCGCCCTCACGAAATTGGAAATCTGTAATCATGCTGCAATGTTACTTCAGAAAGCGGATGCAACCCACGATGGCCGCCATGGAAACGATGTCTTATTTGGTTCAACGTAGAGATAATTGCACATTAGACGTTGCATTTTTTTGATCGTAAACTCTAAAATAATAAACGCTTCACGTTTAATATATTCACAAAAACACAATTCAATTGATATTCAAAACGCCATAAACTATTCACTTACAAAATAATGTATTTATTAAACACTCGTCGCAAAGTGTTGATATTTTAAATTACTTCAAATTTAATTTACTAGTGTACGATGTACATTTACCTCGTGCCTTACCCAATTGCGCTTGCGCAATCATATTGAGGTAATGAAGCCGCTTCGTTTTCGAAGCGGTTTTTTTTATGCTTTCGCGACTGCGATTTTATTTGGCTGAAAGTATTTCCTTGAGAATACTATAAATTGAATTGAACGTATCGAAATACACACAAAATTCAATTTTTATATAATTCGTTTCATAGAGTGGATTGTTTTTAAATTCATCTGTGAAGTTGGGCATTTTGAAGCTCCCCAATTCCGGCACCTCTATAGGTTCAAAGAAGAGATACCTTTCCTCGTCTAGATCATACCCTGCAGCGAGTGTTTTTTGCTCTTGTTTCCAAACAAAAAACGCAGGCAAATGAAGCAGGCGGTCCGGCGTTTGCATAAATCCAGCTGAGAAAAAGGGATAATATCGCAAAGAGGCATCGACACCATGCAAAGACAACATTTCGTGCAATGCCTGCATCTTGGCAGAAATTACCTTTAGGGGTGTATGTGTTATGACAGTGTTATCTCCCGGCTGCCAAATGCCATCATGCGTTAACCACTCCACAGGACCCAGACTCAACTTATAGTCAAATGCTTTGGAATGATCCATCACATAGCCCGGATAATAGAAAGCAACACCTTTGTTTTTTGCAAACGCAATCTCTTCGAGCATGGTATAAATGCCCAACGAATCGCTTGCATGTTGGTCCCCAAAGCAACACATGATAGATGCCATGGCATTAGCGCCAACGTCGACATAACTCAATGCGACTAGCTCATCGCCCAGATACACAGCACACTCATACTCCTCAAATTGTCGCTCAGGTCCATTCGTCAAAAAGGCTTCTTCAATCGTAGCATAAGTGTATTCTTTGAACCGTTTGGCGTGCTCGTTGAATAAGGCGTTTCGTGCATCATCCGTTTTGGCCACATTCCACACAATCCTATACTTAGAGCGATTGCGGCGCAAGAGTTTGCGATGGCTTTTTTTAGGAACGAAATCAGCCACAGGAATCCGAATGTTCAATGTGCTTTGCAAGCCACCATCAAAACAAATGATACCTGCCCGAAACATGATTCCGCGGCCACGGAACCATCCCATGGCTAGTAATTCATCGTACTCCTCGGGTGACAACCACTCAATATTGCAAGCCTCCAACAACATAGCTGCAAGATACTTTCATATATGATCAAACAGTTTTGGAAATACCAAATCCGATACAAAATATTTACAATGCCCTTATGTTTTGATAGAACACCCTTAATATGACATTGAAATACAGTACGTTTATTTGTATCAACAAAAACGAATAGCAATGACACGTACCAACCGCATTACATTCATAGATGGTCTACTTGAGCAAGAATGTCACATCGGTGAGCCACTTCTCAAAACCATGAATGGTGTTGAAATGTTGGTTTTGCCACAAGGCGAATACATTCCACTTAGTCATGTGCTTCGCTTCAACGGGATTTCCTTTTTTCAATAATTGATTAGAAATCCAATTATTTGATTGGCATTGGTGACTGACCATTTGCCGATCACCTACTCTCCTTAAAGGTCAAATCTATCAATCATTGATAGCTACCAAATGTTACCTTAATCTTACTTGCGCAATCCCTAGTAGCGCCTTCCTGCCTCATTCAGTCCACCACCCAACCGCTTTGCCTCGTTGTCCCATTTCTTGGCGGAACATGCCCTAAAAAAAGAGACCTCCAATCTTTCGACTGAAGGCCCCTTCATCACTACTAACTCTCTACAACTATCTAATGATGCCGAAACCAATGGTCTCGACTAGTTGCCTATTTTTAATTCGAAGGAAATAATATCCTTCTGGAAGATCACTTACGTCTAAATATTTTGTAAGTGTTGTTCCTACTTGCAAATTACGATCCAAAACTAATACTTTTCCATTGATATCGATCAATTCCAAATCTAGAATTTGAGCTTCTTTCAAATCCAAGAGCATTTTAATCCTTGTGTGCGCAGGATTTGGAGAGACAGATAAACTTTGCACCAAATTACTTTCTTGCAATCCCACAAAAGTTGGCAGCGCGTAGGTAGTTCCATCGGCTTCTGCAGCATACATCGAAAGTGAAGGTCCATCGCTGTTATTGCCGGGATTTAGAAATCCCGATGCAAATAAGAAGACTGATTTACCAGCCATGCCATTGGCATTGACAGGCAATGCAAATTGGCCAAGCGCAGTTGCAGACGTTGTGCTCACATCGAGACCATAGTCGCCGCTTTCATCCAACGCCAAATACCCACCCAAACCATCGTACATGAGATTATCAACTATACCGAGCATGGGCAGAGTAATTTCAGACACATCGATACCCGGTGTATCAGAGGAACCATGATAAAAAATAATATCACACTGGTTCGCGTTTTGAGAAACTTCTCTGGCCTGATCAAAAACAGTCATGATAAATGGCTGCTGCGGA
>JAIYCK010000094.1 GCA_027488055.1 Flavobacteriales bacterium
TTAGATTCCAGCTCAGTTTGAGCAAAAGTGTGGTTTAATGTGATGCAAAAAACCAAGAATGTGAGAATATGCTTCATGTGTTACGTAATATTACCTTAACAAATTTAATGTTTAGATAACATTGAAGCAAACTTTTTAGTGTAAAAAATCACCGCGACATGCAAAATTTAACATCGCATTTGACATGGGCTAGGCACAAAAAGCACTAAAATAACTGTTTTTCAACGACTTACCGCCTTTATGATGTCGTAAACGGTAAAGACTTGCATGTGTTTTCATGAAATTCCTCAAGGAAGTTCAGTCAAGTTCACTTTGAGCGAAGCAGATTCAAGAGTGATGGGTACTACGACCGTTTGAAACGATACCAATTCAAAGGCTAGGCTAACTGGTTTAGAAGGATCACAAAGGACCTCAAAATAACCGAACTCATCTGAATAAACAATTTGGTTGGAACCAGCTACAATGACTCGCACGCCAGTCAAGGCAGTTCCATTCGTCTGATCCACCACCGTCCCACAAATCTTGCGAGTTAGATCAGGCAATCTATTGGACCCGAAAGCCAGAGAGGAGAGCACAAAAGAAAGTAGAACCAAACAAAATTTCATTTTGCAAAATTGATACACCAACCATAACATGGTGTGACCCATGTGTTAATTTCATTTTAAGAATAACGGCAGTGCTTAGTGTTCCTTGTTGACCAAATCAAAAAAGGACACACTGTTGTCCATGAACTTCCGAAGATTTTCCGTATCCAACGCATAATTAGAACGTGCCCCAAAAATGCGCCCTTTGATCAATCCTGCTCGCTTGAGTTCCCTGAGATGTTGAATAATAGTCGCTGGAGACAAATCTCCCACTTGCAGTTGCTCTCCTTCCGACACCTTACCTCGCTTCGCAATTTCGATGAGTAGGGCCACTCGCGCTGGATGACCGATGGCGCGCGAAAAAAAAGATAGATTGTCGTGGATGGAGTTATGCATCTGAGAGTGCGACTTACATTGAGTGCTTCACAAAAATGCAACTCCTCCCTTGCTTGAAGATTGGTAGAATGTTACAATTGTGTTATTCAATTGTAACCGCCACATATACCACAAGACGGCTTATACTGGCTGTCGATACGACAGCAACTGTCCCCACGCGAAGCCCACCAGGATGCGTTAGTGGAAGCACCCTTTGCCAAAAGGTCAAAGTTGAAACAGAAAAAAACTCTTGATAATGGCCCTTTTTGAATGTGACACAATAATCAACGCATAATAAGCGCTTTCATAAAGCGAAGAATCCACGCAGGAAAAGTCGGAAAACCGATTCTGTATTTCTACTTGATGTTTCTTGATGGCAAAGTCATCAGATAAGGAAACAAATTTTGGCAGCATCTTTGGACAACGTGGCACAGCACTTTTACTTACATTTACAACCACAAATAAAAATCAAGCATGAAAAAAGTACTTTTCGGCATTGCAGCATTGTTTTTGACTGCAGCCATATATAGTTTCACAGCCTCTGAAAAACCTACGTTGGCTAAAAAAGCAATTAGCACCGAGCCTATAGCAGGGACTAACATTGGTGATCTAGCACCAGAAATAGTCATGAAAGATATCAATGGAAAAGAAATTACACTTTCCAGTTTACGCGGCAAAATGGTATTGATTGATTTTTGGGCCTCTTGGTGTGGTCCATGCCGCCGCGAAAATCCAAACGTAGTTGGTGCGTATGAAAAATACCAAAAAGCCAAGTTTAAAACTGCCAAAGGATTCGAAATTTACTCTGTATCCTTGGACCAAAATGCAGACGCTTGGAAAGCAGCTATCAAAGCAGACAATCTCACTTGGAAAAACCACGTGTCTGACCTCAAAGGTTGGAACAATGCGGCCGCTGCCTTGTACAAAGTTTCAAGTATCCCAATGAGTTTCTTGATTGATGAAAAAGGCGTGATCGTGGCGAAAAATTTAAGAGGCCTCGAATTGCATCGCCAATTGGACATGCACGTGAAGAGTTTGTAAGCTTATCGCAATCGATATCAATTACATTTGCGCTCCCAACTTTGGGGGCGCATTTTTTTTAAATCAGGAGGATTGTCAGTCAAAAAAGGCCAAATTGGGCCATAATGCATCGATATGCTGACACATTGACCCACTCACATACTATGGCAAAAAACTTGACAGACCGCGTCCGGAAAATATTCAGACCCATGACAGAAGAAAATAAACCCAACGAAGAAAGCACGGCCCCCGATATGACTACAGCGGCCGAGGAAACCCAAGCATCGACCACACAGCAAGAAGCGGAAGAAACAACTCCACCGAGTGCAGCCGATGAGGCAGCAGAGTGGCGTGACAAATACCTCCGATTGTATGCTGAATTCGACAATTATCGCAAACGCAGCATCAAAGAGCGCGGTGAGTTGCTTTCGACGGCATCTGCAGATGTGATCAAAGAAATGCTTCCGATCCTAGACGATTTCGATCGCGCTGTGAAAGCCAATGAAACCGTGGAGGACTTAGCGATTGTGAAAGAAGGATTTGTGCTTATTCATAACAAGCTTTATAAGAAACTCGAAGGAAAAGGGCTCTCACCTATTCATGCAAAAGATCAAGTTTTCGACACCGATTTTCATGAAGCCATTACACAAATACCTGCGCCCACTCCTGAAATGAAGGGCAAAGTGGTAGACGAGGTAGAAAAAGGATACTTACTCAATGAAAGGATCATTCGCTTTTCGAAAGTGGTGATTGGACAATAATCGGAACTAGCCAAACAAGACATGTCAAAAAGAGATTATTACGATATACTCGGTTTAAAAAAGGGTGCAAGCGAAGGCGACATTAAAAAAGCCTATCGCCAAATGGCCATTAAGTATCACCCCGATAAGAACCCAGGGGATCAATCTGCAGAGGAAAAATTCAAAGAAGCTGCAGAAGCCTACGAAGTGCTAAGCAGCCCGGAGAAGCGTCAGCGTTATGATCAATTTGGCCATGCCGGCATGGGCAGTGGCGGTCATGGTGGTGGCGGTTCCATGAACATGGACGATATCTTCTCACAGTTCGGAGATATTTTTGGCAGCGCTTTTGGTGGCGGTGGATTTGGCGGTTTTGGTGGTGGTGGTGGTGGAGCACAACGCCGCGTCAAAGGCAGCAATCTGCGTATCCGCGTGAAGCTCAACTTGGAAGAAATTGCACTCGGTGTGCAAAAGAAAATTAAGGTTTTTAAATTGGTCAACGCTGAAGGTGTGACATACGACAAGTGTGCCACGTGCAAAGGAGCAGGCCAAATTCGTCGGGTGACCAACACCATGTTAGGTGCCATGGCAACCAATAGCACCTGCCCCACTTGCGGTGGTTTGGGTCAAAAAATAAATCAAAAACCGAAAGACTCCGATGAGAACGGACAGCGTCGCTCAGAGGAGGTTTTGGAGATCAATATACCTGCCGGTGTGGCCGAAGGAATGACACTGAATGTGGCAGGCAAAGGCAATGCCGGTCCATTTGGAGGTGTAGCTGGAGATCTATTGGTGCAGATTGAAGAGGAAGAACACGCGGATCTCAAAAGAGACGGCAACAATCTATATTACGATTTGTATGTCAACTTCGCCGATGCGGCCTTGGGCACGAGTGTCGAGGTTCCCTTGGTCAAAGGACGCGCTCAAATCAAAATAGACGCAGGCACACAAAGTGGAAAAATTCTGCGCCTCAAAGGCAAAGGTCTGCCCGAAGTGAATAGTTATGGAGTTGGAGATCTGCTCGTCAACATCAATGTGTGGACACCTCAAAAACTCAATGACGAAGAAAAGAAGATTCTTGAAAAACTGAAGGCTTCACCCAATTTCAAGCCCACACCGAGCGGCAAGGACAAAGGCTTTTTCCAGCGAGTCAAGGAAATGTTTCACTAAGCATCTCAGCGTGAAATCAAACGAGCCATCTTAGCGCATTCGGCTCTTTAGATCCGTTGCCAACTGCGTTGAAAACAGCTTCGATCCTGTGATATTCAGATGACTTGCATTGTAGAAATACGATGTATCCGTGCAAATGGACATGGTGGAATAATCCGTAAAGTGGATATTGTAGTTGTTGGCAAAGCTCTGAAATATCTCAAAAATTTCTGATCGATTACTGACAAAGGATTGTCCCAATATGTGCTCAGGGCAATACACTAAATGCAGTTGCGTCTGATGGGTTGCACATTCCTCTATGAACCGGCGCATGAGATCTTTCGCTTCCTGATTTATTTCCAATTCAATGCCTTTGCGCTTCTCGCTCGCTTGCGCAAATTCATCCGACCACGTGCGTTGCATTCCTTTGTACCCTCTGTGTCGATAAGGCATTGCGATGGTGTCGCTTTTCATCGTTTCCCAAGCCTGCTTGAATACTTGATTTTTTCCGGCATATCGCACCAATGGAATCAAGTAGTCACATTGTTTGAAGCCCTCGCAATCATCTACAAAATTCTTCATTTGGGTGTTCCAAAGCAAATAAGGGAGGAACTGATTCATTTGATACAGTCCCTTTCTTTTTTCCAGACTAAAAACATCCACTGATAGTACAATATGCTTGGGCCATGGATTGTGCTTGACGAACTCCAAGTGACGCATGTACTGCATCCAAAAGTTATGACCATCCATTCCAAAATTGTACACACTCAGTCCCAAGGTATCCATCAAAATCTGAGAATCAATTTGGACCCACGCTCTGGATGATCCATAAACTGCTACATCACATTGTGCCTGCCCATTATAAATATCATTCCACACTTCAATCTCTCCGGGATAGCGGCGGGTTTGCTTATAGATATGTGATAACGCCAAATCCAGCGGATAAAGTCCAATGGCGATCGGAGCGAGGAAAATCAATAGGCGAGTTAAGAAATTCTTCATGTCAAAACTGAAAATAAATAAACTGTTGCTCTTCCCCTGAATACAAAAACAACAGCACTGCGATGGCGTAATACATCATGTATCGCAATGGTTTGGGTGTCAATTGCAAGACACCGTCTAGGCCAAATTCAGATTTTCTTCCAACAAACTCCACAGCGATCAAGCAACCGAGCAATACGATCAAACTCCAACTGAAGAAAACTGGTCTGATCCAAACACCCGATGAAATCATTTGGCCGATGTAACCGAACGCCTCCGTAAGGGAAGACGCTCTGAAGAAAATCCAAGCCAAGGTGACCAGCGCAAAGGTGGCGATCATTTGTACTATTTCCTTCACTGTTGGCAAAGTGCTTTGGGCCGCGACAATCTCCATATTCTGTCTGTTACGTCCGCGCAACAAAAGAGGCAAGAAGAAACAAGCATTGAGCAATCCCCAAAAGATAAAAGTCCAATTTGCACCGTGCCAAAA
>JAIYCK010000371.1 GCA_027488055.1 Flavobacteriales bacterium
CAGCTCAACAAGGTAGGGATTGATCAAGTTGCTGTTCGATTGCGGACTTAGCATCTGAAGCATTTTGGCCGCATTTACGCCTACATAAACGCCTGTCGTATCGGCTTGCGCAAAAAGTCCAATTCCCAAAAGAAAACTAAGAAGTGAAGAAAGTATTTTTTTCATTGTGTGTAGAGTGCTTATTTATCTCAAATTTCAATATCAAAGGGCCTGTATACGTAGCTATCGAATTTAAGTTTGCCCCATCGGTCTGTTGAATACCACAGGCTTATATATGCGTTAAAGCAATCTAATGCAAACGGGGCGTTAAAAACGTTAATTTTGCAACTATGAGAATTTGGTTGTCGGTCATAGCTTTCGTTTGTTTCAGCGTTTTGCAGTCCCGGGCTCAAGCAGCATTGGACAGCCTAGAATCGGATCTGCCTTCTAGTCAGCGAATGGATAGTCTCATGCACTTTGCGGAACGCTTCATTGGTAAACCATATGGTTTCGGCAGCACTGGACCCAATACCTTCGATTGTTCCGGTTTTGTGCAATTCGTGTACGGACATTTTGGTGTCAAATTACCTCATGGGAGCGGCACACAAGCCGCAGCTTGTCACGATGTTGAATGGAAGGATATTCAGGCTGGGGATTTACTTTTTTTCAATGGACGCAAGCGAAATGGTCAGATTGGACACGTGGCCATTGTGCATCATATCAATGGATCTGAAGTCTTTATGATCCATGCCACTGTGCAAGCAGGGGTCTTACTCGAAAGCATGCCAGCATCGGCTTATTTCAAACCGCGATTTATCAGAGCGGGAAGACTTAAAAACGGGTTTAACCTTTCTGCCGAGTAATCTCTCACCATAACCGCTTATTTTCGCACGGTTATTGAACCCTGTAAAATAAAAATACCACCACATGGCCAAAGTACTAATCATCGACGATGAGCCCACCATTCGACGCGCACTCAAAGAAATCTTGGAATATGAGCAATGCGAAGTGACTGAAGCCGAAGATGGACCAACAGGAATCAAAATGGCCGAGAAAGAGGTATTCGACCTCATTTTTTGTGACATCAAAATGCCACGAATGGATGGAATGGAGGTGTTGGAAAAATTAAAGGAAAAAGAAATTGAATCACCCATCGTGATCATCACTGGCCACGCCAATGTGGAAACAGCGGTAGAAGCCATTAAGAAAGGAGCTTACGATTTTGTACAAAAGCCATTGGATCTCAATCGGATTCTGGTGATTCTGCGCAATGCCACTGACAAGAGCGCCTTGGTGAAAGAAACCAAGACCTTGCGCAAAAAAGTGAGCCGAATTGTAGGCACCACCATTGTAGGTGAGAGCAAGGCCATTGCGGAGGTAAAGGAAATGATTGGTAAGGTAGCACCAACGGAGGCGCGCGTTTTAATTTTAGGTGGAAATGGTTCGGGCAAAGAATTGGTGGCACGTCAAATGCATGAACAGAGTGAACGCAATGCAGCCCCATTTATCGAGGTCAATTGCGCAGCGATTCCCAGTGAATTGATCGAAAGTGAATTGTTTGGCCATGAGAAAGGAGCATTTACTTCTGCAATCAAAACGAGACAAGGCAAGTTTGAATTAGCCGACAATGGTACAATCTTCCTTGATGAAATTGGTGACATGGCTTTAAGTGCCCAAGCCAAAGTATTGCGAGCGCTGCAAGAAAATAAAATCACAAGAGTTGGAGGCGACAAAGATTTCAAGGTCAATGTGCGCGTGATAGCTGCGACCAACAAGGACTTACGAAAAGAGATAGAGGCTGGTAATTTCCGTGAAGATTTATATCATCGACTTTCTGTCATTGTGATTCGCGTGCCAAGTCTGAATGAGCGTAAGGATGATATTCCTCTGCTTGCCGACCATTTTTTGGAATTGATTTCTACAGACTACGGACAACCTAAGAAGGGAATAACAGAGGGAGCGCTCAAGGCGCTCAAAGAGTTGGACTGGACGGGCAATGTGCGTGAGTTCAGAAACGTCATGGAGCGATTGGTCATTCTTTCACCCAAAGACATCGATGACAAAATGGTGAAGGCCTATGCCGTACCCAACTTCAAATACTAGACGTTTAGGCGCCAACTAATCATTACGCTGTTTTCGGGAGGGTAGCTCCAGGTGACTGATCAATGGCCTTTTTGGGCTGTCTTTTCTTGAACATGAATAGACTATTTAAAATCACGATGGCAGTGCCACCCACAATTGCAAAACTTACATTGGGAGAATACGCAGGCATTGCAAGTGCCAATCCGATAATGGCCAGCGTAAACGCATAGAGAAACAAGGATGTTTGTCTATGAGAGAATCCCAATGAAAGCAACTTGTGGTGAATGTGGTTCTTGTCTGCCGAAAAAGGGGAGCGGCCCTGAAACATGCGGATTGTAAAGACTCGAAGTGTATCAATCAGGGGATAACATAAGATAGCCATGGCCAAGACAGGCTTACTCACTTGTTTCATGGTTGGCAGTATGCGCTGGACAGGGAATTCAATCATCTTCACAGCGAGCACAAAAATGATGAGGCCTATCACAAGCGAACCAGAGTCACCCATGAACAGCTTGGCAGGTTGAAAATTATAAATCAAAAAACCACACAAGGAACCACCCAAGGCGATAGCTAAAAGAGACAGCGGGATGTCACCTGTCTTATAGAACCAATAGGTGAATGTGAATGTCGCAATGGTGCCCACTCCAGCGGCCAGGCCGTCCACTCCATCAATGAGATTCATCGCATTGACAATCACGATGTATACAAAAATGGAAAACGTAACGCTTAGCCAATAGGGCATCTCGCCCTCAAACGTGAAAAGGCCCCAAAACTCAGTAATGCGAATATCAGCAACTACAACAATGATGAGTCCAACGACAATATGAATCATGAGTTTTTTCCATGGACTGACACCAATGATATCATCTTTGAGGCCCAGAAAGAACAAAATAAA
>JAIYCK010000054.1 GCA_027488055.1 Flavobacteriales bacterium
CATCCAAGAAAAAGTTGTATCGCAGCCCTTGGTCGTATATCCCAATCCTGCTGACCAGCGGATCACCGTGGAGTGCCCACTCCAATCCGTTCGCGCGTCATGGCAATTGTTTGACCTGACAGGTCGCCTAGTTATGTCGGGTCTCATACATCAGCCCATTTTGCAGATAGACTTGCATCCTATGGAGGATGGGATTTATATTTTGAAAGCAGGGGATGCTCCCGCGGCGCGTGTGTGTGTATCACGCCGATGATCGAGGTGCGCATGGAATGAAAAGGCCGCTTTTGATAAACAGGTCGGCGCTGTATCATTTTATGCCTTGGCGCGTATAACTTGCGCGTATGATGCCACCCTGCAGATTGAATATATTGATTGTGTGCCTTTTAGCATGCACCTTGGCCGCTACGGCCCAAGATCAATTGGGTATCGCAGGTAGCACCCGCTCACCAGTCAATACGGTCTGGAACAATCCTTCCACCATCGTGGATTCCCGCGCTTTTTTGGACTTCAATATCCTAGGATTGAATCTGTTTGCACGCAATGACCTTGCTTACTTGGAAGGCAAAACATTTTCATTTGCCACCGTCGACACCATCACCAATGCGCAGTACAATAAAGGTAAAAACAAATACCACGCGTATGCCGATGTCCAAGTGCATGGACCTTCGATCTCTTTTGCGGTCAAACAACATGCTTTCGCCTTGCTCACCTCGGTGCGTGTGATGAGCGATGTGCGCGGACTGCCCGGCGAAATCACGGACTACATTCCAGCCGGACTCAACGCAGCCGATCACGTGGGAGAGCGCCGACAGTTCAAAGATGTGCGCTTACACGGCTTAGCATGGGCCGAAATTGGTCTTTCATACGGCACGATTGTCAAACGCGATGGAAATGCCATTTGGCAATTGGGAGTCACCGCCAAACGACTGCTTGGATCGACAGGAGTAGGACTGCGTTTGGACGATTGGACCTACGTGGTGCGTGACAGCACAAATTTGCAAACATTTGTCTTCCGCGGTGAATATGGATTCAACGATCCATCGCAAGGTGGACTGTTTACAGGCAAGGGGTGGGGCGGCGACATCGGTGTGACCTACAAGATGCGCAAATCTGAAAGTTCGGGCTACAAACCGCATAATCCGTGTACCGACGGCGACTACCTCTATCGCATTGGCTTCTCCATTCTTGATATCGGAAGAATCAATTTCAAAGGTCCTTTTTATCGCAATATTTTCGATCAAACCGAAGGTTCGCAATGGGAAAACTATTCGGGCGGTACGGCTGATGGTATTGCCGATCTGGATAGCCTGATCAATAGTAATTTTCAATTGGTACAACAGAATGGCGATGAGCAGCGGTTCCTGATGAAGCTACCGACGGCATTCAGCGCGTTCGTGGACTATAACCTCACCCATAATTTCTATGTGTATGCGACTTCCACTGTAGGGCTTCCGCGCAAAAGAAACTTGGGTGTGCAGCGCGCATCCTACCTGGGCATTGTGCCTCGTTGGGAAAAAAAGCGCATTGAGATTTCCGCGCCATTGTCGTTGTACGAATGGAAGCATCCTCAAGTGGGACTTTGCTTTCGGTTCAATTCCATCATCATTGGCAGCGACAATTTGGGATGGGCCTTTCTCAATCAAGATTTGTATGGAGCAGACATTTATCTAGCCATCAAATGGACCAAGTTCAGGCACTCCAAATGCAAACAGAAAAAGGATAGACCCAAAATTCCAGCACGCCGTCAAGGTGGCCGCGAGGCTGTTCCATGTCCTGCATGGTAAAGGGTTCTAGACAAAACCACCTCAGGATCGAGCGTTCCGCTATTTTATAAAAATGGGCTTTTCATTTCGATTGCGGCGTTTCCCTCAAATTCCGTTATTATTGCCAAAGCATATATCCTGATTTTTTTCAGGAAAATTGCGGTTTTGATATTTCATTTCCCAAATCAAACAATGAAAAAACTACTTTTAATCGGCCTAGTGGCCTGCATGTCAATGTCACATGCACATGCGCAAAAGGATGATGAGCAATCATCGCGTAAATCCAAATCGAAGTCCAAAAAGGAAACTCCGAAAGAGGAGAAAAAGGAAGAAGATAAGTTTGGAGACCTGGTGAAGAAATGCACCAAGAGCGAAGGACTTTTTACCATTTACCGCGATACGTTAACAGGCAAAAGTTACCTGTTGATCACCGAAGCTCAATTGGGCAAAGAATTCATTTATTTCAATCACATTGAAGATTCGCCAGTAGAGGCGGGTTATTTCCGAGGCAGTTTCGGCGATAGCAAGGTTATTCAATTTCGCAAAGCCTTCGAGCGCATTGAGATCGTGCAAGAGAACACCAATTTTTATTACGATCCAGCAAGTGAATTGAGTCGCGCAGCCGACGCCAATATCAATGATCCGGTGTTGGCGAGCGAAAAAATCGAAGCGATGAGCAAGGACAAAAAAAGCTTTCTCATTGACGGCGATGCGATCTTCCTTTCAGAGAAGTTTCAAATTATCAAATATTCGCCGCCACCGGGTATGCCAGGTGGTCCTTTGGGCCAATTGAGCAGCGGCAAAACAAGGCTAACTGCGATCAACAACTATCCTCAAAATACGGAGTTGACGGTAGCTTATGTCTATGAAAATGGTTCGCCCACGATGTTCACAGAAGCGCTTGCTGATCCGCGCAATATCACGGTAAAATACCAACACAGTATCTTGGAAATGCCCAAGAACAGCTACCAGCCGCGCTACGATGATCCACGCATCGGCTATTTTTCGACGCAAGTCAATGATATGACAAGCTTCAGCGCCACCCCATACCGCGATGTCATTCACCGTTGGCACTTGGAAAAGAAGGATCCCAATGCCAAGTTGAGTGAGCCAGTAGAACCCATCGTGTATTGGATCGAACACACCACCCCCAAAGAGTTGCGCCCCATTATCAAAGAGGCTTGCGAGCGTTGGAATGTGGCTTTTGAGGCCGCTGGATTCAAGAATGCGGTGGTATGCAAAGAGCAACCTGATGATGCTACTTGGACCGCTGGTGACATCCGCTACAATGTTTTGCGTTGGACCAGTTCGCCGCTACCTCCATTTGGTGGGTACGGTCCGAGTTTCGTGAATCCGCGCACAGGACAAATTTTGGGTGCCGATATTATGCTCGAGTTTGTGGCCATTGTCAACCGCGTCAATGCCGAGAAAATATTCAAATCCACAGGCATCATGAATGATGATGAGTTGGAGAAGCAGTTGGGTGTGCAAATTCGCAATCCATTTTTCTGCGCAGCTGCGGCTCAAAGCAACCACAATTTGATATTTGGTTCGACCGCTGCTGCTGCCTTGGGTATGGATGCCGCTGCCGACAAAGAAATTGTGCGCCAATTGCTCTATCGCTTGGTATTGCACGAGGTGGGCCATACCTTGGGACTCACGCACAATATGCGCGCAAGTACCATGAGCACCATGGCCGATGTGCACGATCCAATAAAGGCGGAGCGCGATGGACTTTCCAATAGTGTAATGGAGTATCCCGCATTCAATTACCAAAAGGATCCGAAACAACAAACCATCTATTGCGACATCAAACCGGGGCCTTATGACTACTGGGTGATCGAGTACGGATACAGTCCGGCCATGTCCGACCCTATGTTAGAAGCCAAGCGTTTGAGCAATATCACCGAACGCAGCAATGATCCTAAATTGATGTATGGCAACGATGCCGATGATATGCGTTCCAGCGGACGTGGCATTGACCCCGATGTCAATATTTATGACCTCACCAATGATCCCGTGGCCTATGCTTCGGAGCGATGCGAATTGGTCAATTACATCTTGCCCAAAATGAAGGATCGTTTTGAGGAGAATAACAAGAGCTATGAAGAGTTGTTGCAGGCCTACCTCATAGCGACAGGCGAGTATGGCACACAAATTCGCATCATGACGCGCCAGATAGGCGGGGTGCATTACGACCGCAGCCATGGTGGACAGGGCGCGACAGTGCGTCCATTGGAACCCGTAACGGAGGACAAGCAACGCGCTGCAGTCAAGGCATTGGAGAAGTATGCTTTTGCTCCCAATGCATGGGATGCAGGCAATAGCTTGATGAATTATCTATTGGAGCAA
>JAIYCK010000261.1 GCA_027488055.1 Flavobacteriales bacterium
TCATGTGCATGGGTAACCCCGATAATTGAGCATCAAACTCCACGTCCGAATCCTCAGTGTTAAATTCCATCGATCCAATCTGACCTGCCTGCACTCCGGGATACATGTACATGCGACATCTTCTTAGGCGCATTTGTATCGACTGAATGTCGTTGCCGACAAATTGGATTCGTGCATTGTTTGTCCTGCTCTCATCGACTTCAGTGCATTCAATGTATATATTCTTTTCGGACGCTAAGATGTCCGATGCCAAATTTAAAAGGCTATTGTGCGCAATGATCGATTCTATCGGGTGTGAAACCAACAGGTTGATACTTTGATAATCATCCGCCAGTGTATTGGTCAAAATCAAGGTGTCACCTGAGTAGCGATAGGTGATTACTTGATTGATTCGATATCCATCTAACTCACTGGCTCCGGTTGATTTTTGAATTTCGATGTTAATTGAATACGCCCCATTTCCTTCGATTCGGATGTGATGAAATTCGTCTTTCAATGGAATACTTTGGTGGCTATATATATCTTCTTTCTTAGATGCCGAATACTGATCCGCTTTCAATGCAAACACTTTGAACACAATCATCAGTACGAGCAAATATCCCAAGAGAAGGAGGATGCTCTTTTTGGGTCTTTTTTTCATTGGAGTTGATATTCTTTTAAGCGGATGTAACTGGATACCCATAACACGAGCGCACTCACCAAGCAAGGGACTACAAAAATCAAAATCTCTCCATCGGAACTGTAACGGTTAGGCCCATTGGGTTCATATAAATAGCTGGTATATCGGAAAAGCGCATTTTCATTGATGTTTGAAGATTCCAATGCAACGTAGACATAGATCATGATAAATGTGATCAAGGATAACATCAAGAGTGCGATTTTGAAGAACGCATAGCGGGTAAAATGCAAAGTGAAAAATTGAAAAAAGGTGATCCCAAATCCAATGAATCCCAGATAGGACAAACAAATCAAGGTGGTAGATTCAGCATCTAGCAATTCTTTGATAAGCGGGGTGCCATAAAAATCAGGCTGCTGAAAATTGGAGATATACACAATGGGTTTGGCCCATTGTGTATGTAGCGCCATCCCACATATCTCGCCGATGTAATACCCACCAATGCCAATGAAAATAGGCAGTGCGATGGACATTAAGCTGGCCAAAAGATGTTTTTCCAAATGCGTTGATGGCACTACCAAAAAACTGATCTGTCGCTCGGTGGAATTCAATCGACCGTAAAACCAGCCGCTCGCAAGGATTGGAAAAATGAATGCATTGAGTACAAAAAGGAAAATTTGGACACCAATATTGAAGGAGTCGTCGTTTGAAATCAACAAGAAAGTGATGATCATCCAAATGGAGAAGCTCAGAATAAAATAGGCAGTGATGGCGCGGTAAAGCATACGACCATTTTCAATAAAATAGGCTCTTATAAGTCTTTTGAACCTCGCGGTGGAGAAGTGTGTGTGTGCCATTAGAATTGTTCTTTCATGAGGGATGGTTCTTCAAAATATGCAGTAATCAGAGCTTCCAAATGAGCGGGTTGTGGTTGCCCTGTACGATTGCGAATGAGATGATGGTATATGGATCCGTTTTGAAGGGTGAAAAGCACATCTTGGGGCGGCGTGTTTTCCGATGTCGATATACATTGAAATGTCTCTTGAATGGCTGAAATGCTTTTTTGAAGAAGAATTCTACCTTCCTGTAGGATCAGTAAATGTTCTAGTATATGATCCAAATCGCGCACTTGATGGGTGCTAATCAAGATAATTTGATCATCCGAGCGGAATTGCTCCAGTGCTTGGCGAAAGTGTAATTTACTTGGGATATCGAGTCCATTGGTCGGTTCATCCATCAAGAGAATAGGGGCACCCGTGGAAATGGCCACGGCGATATAGGCTTTCTTCTTTTGACCATAACTCATTTGCTGCAAACGCTGGCTTTCAGGAATTCCAAAAAGGGAAAGCAATTCTGTCAATTTGGCTAAATCAAAACGCGGATAAAAAGCACCTTTGAGCATTCCCAATTGTACTGCGGTGATGGCAGGCGAATCGATTTCTTCAGGCAGATAAAATATTTTCTCCAAGATATCTGGATGTCTTGATTGGCTGGCCATTCCATCAACAGTGCATTGGCCTTGAAGAGGAAAGATCAAGCCATTGATCAACTTGAGCATCGTGCTCTTGCCAGTTCCATTGGTGCCAAACAACCCATGTATGCCTGGAGACTCGAGTGACAAATTGAAGTCTTCATAGAGATGGCCTCGGCCATAATTGAAGGTTAAATCTTTGAATTGAATCACAATCGCTGTTTTAATATAATGCAGGTGAGAATACGTAAGTGTACATCAAATATTGGATTGCACAGAATTTTGTTTCTTAAAAAAATCAAATCACCGAAATCAAGGCAATCTTGATCAATGTTTCAAGGGCATTGACGTGCATCAAGGAAACGAAGATGTGTTTATTCTCAATTTTGACCCAACAATTAAAACCCAACAAAATGAGTCAAAAATGGAATTTTGATGGTGCACACAGCGAACTCAAGTTCAAAGTGAAGCACATGATGATCGCCACAGTCACAGGTGGATTCGATCAATTGAATGTAGAAGTTGAAAGCACTGACGATAGCTTTACATCTGGTGAAGTAACGCTCAAAGCGGCTACAAGTTCGATCAACACAGGCAGCGCTGATCGCGATAATCATCTTAAGTCAGCAGACTTTTTCAATGCGGAAGAATTTCCTGAAATCACATTCAAATCCACTCAATTCAATGCTGGAGAGCTGTTGGGTAATTTGACCATCAAAGGCATCACCAAAGAAATCAAATTGGA
>JAIYCK010000055.1 GCA_027488055.1 Flavobacteriales bacterium
CAACGCCATTACCGCGTCCTGCGGCATAATTGGGAATCGCGTTGCCTCCCACGCGACCTTCGGCCGCCTTTTTTTGAGGGCCAACTTCGATCCATGGAATGCGCTCGCCCTCAGGTAAGTTGATGGATGCCGGACGATCCTTGCTTCCTTCCAGCTCTTTGAAAATATGTTTGGAGATATCCTCAACGCCGCTGCTCTGTCCATGCACGCATGACATTAAAAGCAGCATGCCGCTTGTTAGTCCAAAGCACATTATCCGTAACCATACACACATAAGTCACAAAGATAAAACCGATGCCGTTAGTATCTCAGCAATAAAAAAAAGGCAATCCGAAGATTGCCTTGATCGAAGTTGAAACTTCATTATTTGATTTTGAAAGCTTTTTTCATCGCATCGATTGCGTTGAGCTCTTCCCAAGGGAAAAGTTTCACTTTCACTTTCTTTTCATTTTTCTTGCCTTTGTTGAACGTCTTAACGATCTCCACGCATTCACGACCCATGTGACCGTAGGCCGCTGTTTCTTGATAGATAGGAGTTCTCAAAGCTAAGCGTCGTTCAATGAAATAAGGACGCATATCAAATTCCTTGATTTTGCTCACGATCGAAGCAATCTCCCCATCAGAGTAATTCACCTTCGACGTGCCGTAGGTATTGATATACAGACCCATTGGCTGCGCCACACCGATGGCATAAGCTACTTGTACTAGCGCCTCATCGCAAACGCCAGCAGCGACCAAATGCTTCGCAATATGACGTGTGGCATATGCCGCAGAACGATCTACTTTCGATGGATCCTTCCCGCTAAAAGCGCCTCCGCCGTGCGCACCCTTTCCACCGTAGGTATCCACGATGATCTTGCGACCTGTCAAACCTGTATCACCATGAGGACCTCCGATGACGAATTTGCCCGTTGGGTTCACGTGGTATTTGATCTTGTCATTGAACATGGCTTGCACGCGTTTCGGCAATTTTTTCATCACACGCGGAATCAACACATTGATTACATCCTCTTTGATTTGTTTGAGCATCACCGCGTCTTTAGCGAAGTCATCATGCTGAGTTGAAATCACGATGGAATCAATACGCACTGGCTTATTGTCGTCTGAGTATTCAATCGTTACTTGACTTTTTGCATCTGGACGAAGGTATTTCATTGACTTGCCTTTGCCTGATTCGCCTTCTCTGCGGATAACAGCAAGTTCGCGCAAAAGCAAATGCGCAAGCTCCAACGGAAGTGGCATATAATTGTCTGTTTCGCGGCAAGCATATCCGAACATCATACCTTGATCACCGGCACCTTGGTCTTCAGGCTTTTTGCGCTCCACACCTTGATTGATATCTGGAGACTGCTCGTGAATGGCAGAAAGAATGCCACATGATTTGGCTTCGAACATGTATTCACTTTTCGTGTATCCAATTTTCTCGATCACACCGCGCGCGATATCTTGCACATCGAGATAAGCTTCGGACTTTACTTCACCAGCAAGAACCACCTGGCCAGTGGTAACCAATGTTTCGCAAGCCACTTTGGAAGATGGATCTTGCGCCAAAAAATGATCGATTAAGGCGTCTGAAATTTGGTCTGCGACTTTATCCGGATGGCCTTCGGAAACCGATTCACTCGTAAATAAATAGGGCATGTATTCTTTTAATTAAAAATTTGAGGTCAAATGTAGTCAAAGCTAAGGCGAAGTTCCAAAAAACTGGGAACGACCGTACTTGCTATTGGATTATCAGCTTTTGATGAATCGAGTGTGTATCATACTGCATCATCACTTCGTAAGTACCTGCAGGAAGGTCAGACACATCAATTGATTCATGCTGGCCTGCCACTTGGGTATTGAGAACAGTTTGTCCAATGCAGGATAGAATTTTTACGTTGTTCGGGCGATCGATACCAGTCCATTGCAGGTGCAAGGTTTCGTTGGCGGGGTTCGGAAAAATATTGAATTGGTTTTCGGTATGATCATTCACGCCCACTTCGAGATTATTGAAACGATAAACCGTCCCATTCTCTGGATTCTGAAGCACTTGCTCCGCAATTTGAAAATCAATGGTAAAACCGTCGTAGGATTGAATAGAGGGGTCTGTGGCGTCTCCCGAAAGAGCCCAGAGGTAATTGAAGGTAAAAGTATTGAAGTCAAAATCCTTGGAAAGACCAACGAGAATTCCAGTTAACTCTTGCACGGCTTCCAAATTAAAATTGACGCTCGGCCCGTACCGAAACTCGATCATATTAGTTGTTTCATATAGCCACATTTGAAAATTCATGCGCATTTCACCCGTGTCATCCAAATAAAAACCAACATTGCGCCATTCCAATTTACATATTCGATTCGGAGCTTCACCATCTATTTTTTGTAGAATGTGACCTGCAGGCGGCAAGTCTGTGCCCATGTTAGGGTCTTTGATATCTAAGCCATAGGGGCATAAATGATTGAGCGGTTCAGAGCCATCGAAAGAACCCAAAAACAGCTCACCGCCATAACCAAACACGCCGCCAAAGGTCATTTCATTGTTCCATTCTCCGAAACCATAAAAATCAAACCCAATTGATATTAAATAATCGGGATCTTCCCAGTTGGTGTTTCCATTGAGGCTGGTGGCATCAGTAAGTTCTGCATAAGGCTCATTATCGACAGTAAACAAATATGGCAACACCTGAGCGAAGTGTTTTTCAGTAAGCGCAAAAAACGCTGCGAGGATAAAGAAATGTCTCATTGGATGGATCCTTATTTTGATGCACAAATATGAGACAAATGAAGTTGTAAATCGAGACAATTCCGCTGGCAACAAATAATTCTTTGCACCACAAAAAGAAGTATGTACCTTTGACACGCTTTATCGAGAAGGATGGAGGGACAAGGCCCTGTGATATCCTAGCAACCCGTGTCGTTGGTTAATTACATCTACGAGCCGGGTGCCAACTCCTTCCCACTGCGTGGGGGAGATGAAGCGGAAAAAGACACTGGCAACAGGTCACATTGTTCTCGATATCGCCTTTTACATTTTACGAACAATGGATATATTTCAAGACCTCAATGATCGGATATTAATTTTGGATGGTGCCATGGGTACTATGATCCAGCGCCATCATTTGAAAGAGCAAGATTACAGAGGCGAACGATTTGCATCGCATGATTCTGATCTAATTGGCAACAATGACTTGCTCAGCATCACTCGACCCGACATCATCACCGATATTCATACCGCTTATTTGGAAGCAGGCGCTGACATTATTGAAACCAATACATTCAATGCACAGCGCATCTCTCAAGCAGATTATCATTTGGAATCCCTAAGTTCAGAATTGAATGTGGCCAGCACCAAATGTGCCGTTGAAGCCCGTGAAAAAAAAAAAAAAAAAACAGGAAAATATTGTTATGTGGCAGG
>JAIYCK010000138.1 GCA_027488055.1 Flavobacteriales bacterium
TCTCGCCTACCTTTGTCACTCATGCTGTCAACTCGCCAAGAAATTCTGTTGCTCACGCCGCCATTGACGCAGCTCAATACGCCGTACCCTGCAACATCCTATTTAACTGGCTTTTTAAGTTCTAAAAACATCGCTACAAGGCAAGCAGATTTAGGACTTGAAATGGTGCTCGCTGTGTTCTGTCAAAGCGGCTTGAAGTCCATGTTTGATGCAATTGAGGAAGGCTCCTTTAAATTGCAACCAGCGCACACCCGCATGTTGCAGCAGCGAGCGCAATACGAATCAACGATTGACACAGCGATCGCATTCCTGCAACGCAGCCAATACACCATCGGAAATAGAATCGCTCGCCGCAACTACTTACCAGAAGGAACTCGATTCGAACATACCGCCGACCTAAATTGGTTCTTTGGGAGCATGGGGGCACAAGATCTTGCGCGATACCTATGTACATTGTATCTTGAAGACATTGGCGACCTGCTGCAAGCCACAGTGGGACCGCATTTCGGATTCTCCAAATACGCAGATCGCATTGCACAAACAGCGGTTTCGTTTGACCCTATAGAAAAAGCATTACAAGAACCGCTCAATTATTTAGATCGCATTCTCCTCGAGCAATTGTCCTTGCAATTTCAAACCGAACTGCCTTTGCTTGTGGCGTTTACAGTGCCCTTTCCAGGTAATTTATACGGAGCGTTGAAATGCAGCCAATGGATCAAGCAGCATCACCCTTCAGTGAAAATAGCGATGGGTGGCGGTTATCCCAACACCGAACTGCGCAGCCTTTCGGACCCACGTATTTTTGATTACATAGATTATATCACATTGGATGATGGAGAGGCACCGATCGAACTCATCATTCGTTCTTTGCAAGCAAACGACTTCACGGCGCCATTGAAACGCACCTATTGCAGAGCCGATGGCAAGGTTGTTTATCGCAATGACGCCACTTTGCATGACTATCCCAATTCAGCATTGCCCGCACCTAGCTATCAAGGCCTGCGACTCGACGCCTATCTGTCTATGTATGATGTGCCCAATCCCATGCATCGTTTGTGGAACGATGGAAGATGGAACAAGCTGACGATGGCGCACGGCTGTTATTGGAAAAAGTGCAGCTTTTGCGACATCACCTTGGATTATATCTCGCGCTACGATCCGACTCCTGCCCGCCAATTGGTAGATAAGATGGAGCAACTGATTGCGGAAACAGGCGAAACCGGTTTTCATTTTGTAGATGAAGCCGCTCCGCCCCTCGTTATGCGCGATCTTGCCATTGAAATTCTGCGTCGCGATCTTCAAGTGACCTGGTGGGCCAATATTCGTTTCGAAAAAACATTCACCGCAGATTTGTGCTCGCTGCTTGCAGCCGCAGGATGTGTGGCAGTGACAGGTGGACTTGAAGTCGCAGATGAACGACTTCTGGTTTTGATAGAAAAAGGCATCACCATCGAACAGGTGGTACAAGTCACCAAAGCCTTCCGCGATTCAGGCATTTTGGTCCATGCCTATTTGATGTATGGATTTCCCACCCAAAGCGATCAAGAAACCATGAACTCGCTGGAAATCGTGCGGCAACTCTTTCAACACGGTTTGTTACAATCTGCCTATTGGCATCGTTTCGCCATGACGGCGCATAGCCCCGTGGGCAAAGACCCCGCAAAATATGGGGTCGTATGCACCGGACCTGAGTTCAAAGGATTTGCGCAAAACGATCTCTTTCATGAGGATCCCACAGGCGCCAACCACGATAAATACAGCGATGGATTGGTCAAAGCACTGTACAATTACATGCACGGCAAAGGCTTGGATTTTCCTTTAGGCGACTTTTTTGATTTTTTGGTACCTCACACCGATGTTCCAAGTAAGTTGGTAGGAAAGATGCTGAAAAAGCACCAAATGGACAGTCCCGATTTGCGGGGTTATCGTTTTGCGACCTATCATACGCGCTGCCAAGCTTCCTCAAAAAGCGGTCGGTCGCACCTCACGATCGAGTCCGGACGCAGCGCGCAAGTGATCGAAATGCCAACCGAAGTGGCTCGTTATTGGTCCGAAGCATGGACCCAAATGCAATTGCCTCATGCTCCCGGCTTGCCCTTCGATGAAGCCCTAGCTGCCATGCAGAATATCACCAAACAATCTGCTCAAGACCTATTAAATAGTCCGTGGTACCGGGCTTTGCGTCAGCATGGATTGTGGCTTTTAAAGTGGTAGTCCGCGCAACGATCTTCTTGTTTTGTCAATTGAAAATAATCAGCTCTGATTGGCTGAATGAAAATAAAAAAGCCGCACCAAGTGCGGCTTTTTTATATCGATTGAGTCTCTTTATTGAACAGGCAAGAAACTGTAGTTTTTACCGTAGTACAATTGCTGCTCGGTAAAGTTTTCTGGATAAGACACCTTGACATCAATGATTTTACCGCTTCCATCGGTCACTGGCGTAAGCAACGGATTTACCATCGCATTGAATGGAGCCATATTGAATTTAGCAGCGCGATCGATCACTTGCTTGCGCAAGGTCTGATCCACCTTTTTCCCATATCCATCCGCCAATTTAGCGGCAGCAGCAAAATCGCCTGTGGAGGTGATGCGTTGCACTTCAGCCAAAAGGATACCTACGTTCATGCGCATCTTGTCGTAATCCTTGATATCGAAGAACAACTTACCGTCGCGCTCAACTTTGGCAATGCTACCATCTTTCGCACCTTGCTCTACCAACCAATTGCTGATCCAAGCGCGATTGCGCATGTGTGATTCCTCAATGTCTTTGCCCTCTCCCACGCGGCGTAATTGCACCAAAAGTCCATTGCGCAAATAACCGTCATACTCCGCTTTACCTACTTCCAAACTTGGCATCAAACCAAGTTCTACCAATTTCGGATCCATAACAAAATACAAAGCCACCAAATCCGCTCTACCCTCTTCAATGGTCGATGCGTAATTCTTCAATGTTTGACGGGGCTGATCCACACCTTCCAAAATTTGACCACTCGCATGACCGATGACCTCGTGCATGGCTGTGTGTAATTTACCCGCCAATGAGCCAAACTGTTTGGCACGATCGATTTCTTCTTGGTCATGCGCAAATTCAGC
This sequence comes from Flavobacteriales bacterium, assembly GCA_027488055.1. GTDB lineage: Bacteria > Bacteroidota > Bacteroidia > Flavobacteriales_D > Sanyastnellaceae > CANHSF01. The sequence continues at coordinate 3,094 of JAIYCK010000138.1, forward strand.
TAACACGCCAGATCCACTGGCTTTGTCATAAGATTCCTCGATATTGCCCAAGCTCACACTCTTAGAGCCTTTCAAACGAATCCAATTGGCATTTGGCAAATTCACTCCAATGGGTGTTTGTGGCGACGCGTCACCCGCCTCACCCGCAACATTCACGATATTGTAAGTGATGCCTGTTACTTTTTCCTTTTTGAACTCTTTCGCTGTCGAGGAATTGTCCTCAAACCACTGGGCATTGTTCATCATCACTTTCATGCGTGCCGAAGCTTCAAAGTCTTTGATCTCTACTACACTTTCGTAACTGCCGCGCATACCCAATGGATCGTTGTAGGTTTCTACAAATCCTTGGATAAAATCGATGTCCCCTTCAGTGGCCTGAATCCATGTCAAATTAAAATCGGCCCATTTCTGCAAGTCACCTGTTTTATAATATTCCACCAATTTTTTAAGCGCAAGGCCTTGCAAATTATTCTCTGCCACGGTTTGTGCCTTTTCGAGCCAATAAACAACCTTTTCCAAGGCTGCACTGTATGTACCTCCAACCATCCATTTTTTCTCCACAAGGACACCATTTTCTTTGACCAACTTGCTATTCAAGCCATATTCGAGTGGCGTGCGATCATTGGGCTTCTTCATTGCAGTGTAATACGCCTCCACTTCCGGAACGGTCACTCCTTCATAAAAGTTAACTGCGCTGGCACTTACCAAATCTTTGAGTGTATCGCTCTCTACTTTCATCGCCAAGTAATTGGCATCGAAAATGGTTTGTTTGGCTTCGTTGGAAATAGTGGCTCCTACAGATTGACAAGCCTGATCAAACCATGCTTGGGTAAACTCAGGGGTAATCTTATTGCTGCCATAGTGATGATGCACACCGGTGTGCACCCACATTTGCTTGAGATAGAGCTCCATCTTTTTGAAGTTATCCTCATTTTTGTCTCCAGTGTAATTGGTGTAAATCTTTTCAAGTGTTTGGCGTATGGCCAAATTGTGCTTGCAGTTTTGATCCCACATAATGTCGCGACCAGCCAAACCAGCCTCATATAAATAATACACCAACTCCTTCTGCGTGGCAGACAAGCTATCCCATTGTGGAATGTAGTAATGAAGGATGCGATAATCGGCAAACTGTTCACTTTGATACAGTCGCCCATCTTCACCAATGATGCGTTGACCATCGGAATTTTCCTTGGCAACCTCCGTTTTTGCTGGTTCATTGCGTTTTTCAGCGCAGGAGTAAACTCCAATTGTTAGCGCAGCCAATAAAGCTGCGGTTGTAATACCATTTAATTGCATGTAGATTGAATACTAGGGATTAATTGGCCGCTAATCTAATGGATTTCCACTAGACACCCGCCTTCATGCGTTGCAAACCACGCAGCACAATGACATTGGTTGAAAAAAAGCATCATTTTGTTGAAAAACCACGCTTCGATTGGATTCTCGGGCTATCTGTCGTATTATTGCAAGACGGATTGAAATACACAGAGGAGTGGCAAAAGTGGCAACAATTGATCCCCTCGAAATATCTTCATGGCTATTTTTTACAACCTAGATTAATAACCACCAGCATCATGTTAACTGAAATTACAAGCGGCGTACGCATCAGTGTAGATTGCCGATTCGAGGCCAATCTCAGCAATCCTCTGCTGAATCAGTTTATTTTTTCATACCGCATCACCATTGAAAATCAGAATGAATTTCCAATTCAATTGTTACGCAGACATTGGTTCATTTTTGATGCGCATCCCATGAAGCGCGAGGTGGAAGGTCCTGGTGTGGTTGGTGAATTCCCGATGATTCTTCCCAATGAATTTTATACGTATTCAAGTGCGTGCGATTTGGCCAGTATGCGCGGCACCATGGGCGGATTCTATACCATGCAGCGTTATGGCACCAAAGAAGTCATCAAAGTCAATGTGCCTCAATTCAAACTGGAAGTTCCTTACGGATTAAACTGATATGAAAGTTACGACTCTCTTTTCTCTTTTGCTCCTACTCAATGCAGCCACGTGCGAGCTGACTGCGCAAAAAACAGCGGTGACGGATGACGGCGAAATCGTGAATCTTTATGACGATGGCACATGGGAGTATCAGGATGAGATAGATGAGATAGATGAAACAACAGTGGCAATCACGACAAACCCCTTCCCATTCAAAAAATCAATCGACGCAAAGTTCTTTCTAAAAAGCAAAGTCAATGACAGTGCTTTTTACATCGATACAAAAAAATGGCAACACGCTGCAGCCACTAATAATGTTTACGCGGAATATGAATTCACGTTGAGGGGTGGCGACTTGTATGCGATGGCAATCACCGAGCGAATTTCCATTCCACTAACTGTCCTCAAAAATGCAGTAGTGACCAATGCGCGAGCAGCATCGCCCGATATCCGTGTCGTTCATGAAGAGTTTCGCATTGTGAACAATCAAACCGTTCTCCAAATGGAAATGACTGGAACCATTGATGGCACGGAAATCACCTATTTCGGATATTTCTTATCGACAAGCGCTGGCACAACGCAATGGCTGGTGTATACTGGGGCCAATTTGATGAACGAATACCGCAAAGAGATTGAAACTTTGCTGAATGGGATCACTGTGCAATAATTGGCGAAAACGGCCATGCTGGTTCGAACAGCATATGTGTGCAATCAAGTGTTTTTGGGAACAAAACAATGCACCAAGTAAATGCGATTAAGGATTCAAGCGGGTAATATCCCAATGATTGGCCGCTTTTGAATACACCAATCGATCATGCAGTCTGCTTGAACGCCCTTGCCAAAACTCAAATGTGTGAGGCACAATGCGAAACCCACCCCAATGTGGCGGCCGAGTCACCTCTCTTCCTTCAAATTCCTTTGTAAAAGCTTTTACAGCTTCTTCTAATTCGCTTCTGTCGCTCAATGCCCTACTTTGTTGGGATGCCCAAGCACCTATTTGGCTCTCTCTGGGACGAGAGGCAAAATATTCATCACTTTCTATCTCAGAAACTCTTTGTGCCTGACCCAAAACCCTCACCTGGCGCTCCATATCAGCCCAAAAGAAATTGGCACTGACCTTATTATGGCCCTCCATGGCCCGACCTTTATCGCTTTCATAATTGGTATAAAAAGTCAGTCCCGCATCCTGGCAATCCCGCAACAACACCACGCGCGTGGTGGGATATCCATCTTCGTCCAAGGTGCCTAAGATGAAGGCATTGTAATCCCTTGCTCCGAATTGTTTGGCTTGTTCGAGCCATTTGGCCAACTGATCGATCGGATTCAGGGCCAAATCGGAAATGTCTAGCTTTCCTTGCCCATAATCAATGCGATCTGTGCTTATATCCTTGAATTCCATATCATCATTTGTTTGTATTTAA
>JAIYCK010000328.1 GCA_027488055.1 Flavobacteriales bacterium
CGATGGGGTATGCCGATGCGATTGGTTTCAGAGCAGGGACGTCAATGCCTTTTTATTGGTACGATTTGCAACAAGATTGTGTGACCCCATTGCTGGTGCATCCCATTGCGATGATGGATACAACTTTGCGCAAATACATGCAATTGGCGCCTCAAGAAGCGATGCAAGCGGGGCGCACATTGATTGATCATGTCAAAGCCGTGAACGGACAATGCTTGGTGGTTTGGCACAATGAGACACTATCGGAATCCGATGGATGGGAAGGTTGGCGTCCAGTGTGGGAGGATCAATTGGCATATGGCAACCAATGATGCAAGATCGATGCTGGCGCTGGAGAATCTGCTAAGCAAGGGATTTAGAGCGGTACTTTAACGGGCTTGTGCATTCAACTTTTTCAATTCACATGCGTTACCATCGAATACGGCATAATGCGGTTCGCTCATCCATTCTCCCAAGTTGATATAGGTGCTGCCTGATCCAAGATCGATTTGCAGCGGATAATGGCGATGGCCGAAAATAAAATAATCATAATGCTCACGCATCAATTGTTCCTTGCACCAAATGATGAGCCACTCCTTGTCTTCTCCCAGAAACACACGGTCCTTGTCTCCGGTGGAGCTTCGCGAATAACTGGATAAGGAGGAAGCGAGCCAGATACCAAAGTTGGGATGTAAACGTGCAAAGAGCCACTGACACATTCGATTAGCGAATACGCGTTTAATGAATTTGTATCCATAGTCGCCAGGACCTAATCCATCGCCGTGCCCAATCATACATTTTTTGTCGTTCCACGTCATTGTAATTGGCTCGCGATGCAGAATAACACCACATTCTTGTGTCAGATAGTCGAAGATCCACATGTCGTGGTTGCCTGTGAAAACGTGCACTTCGATGCCCATGTCACATAGTTCCGAAAGTGTGCCCAATAGGCGTGTATATCCTCTGGGAATAGCTCGTTTATATTCAAACCAGAAATCAAAAATATCGCCGACCAAGTATATTTTTTCAGCATCGTGTTGAATCGATTTGAGCCAAGCAACCACTTTCTTTTCGCGCACCAAGCTCACTGAAGGATTTGGTGCACCCAGATGAAAGTCGGAGGCAAAATATATTTTCTTGGAAGAGATTGGATTCACGTGCTAGAGTTTTTTGATCATATTGAAAGGGTTGGCCAGATCCAAGTTCAATTGAAAACTGATGAGGTCGCGGAAATATACTCCATCTAGAATGGATTGGTTTCCTTGAGGATTGATATGCAGCAAGGGGATATACACCTCAAGAATAGACCTAACCAGTGGCAGTGCTATTCCGCCTGTTACCGCATATTTTTCTTGTTCTGCATAAGCAGCACCCATGTAGAATGCAATGGGCATTTTCAATGGAATGTCCATTTGGGTAGAAATGGAGAACAGCTGATTGCGACTGCTGAAATTGGTGCCACTGGGCAAAAATAGTCCGCCTTGTGTTTGAAGGTATTGTCTTGAAAGCAATCCAGTGTTTTCGCCTCTTCCAAGCATTTGTCCGTCGAAGAGATAATCCGATTGTCCGTTTTGACCAGCCGCTGAAAGGGCGATGTTGCCATTTGTGGTTCCTACATAGGCTCTGGTTGTCCAGTGTCGTTTGCCTTTGCCTCTATAGATATAATCGAAGGTCGCTTCGTTTTGCCACATGATCCCCCAATCCAGCATTTCACCACTTTGTAAATCCGATTTGAACGCAAGGGAGGAGCGCAGCATTTTCTTGCGCGCATCCATCTGCATGCGAAAGACATTGACCTCACCTCTACTACGATTTGGTGTAACATACAAGGTGTAGGAATTCAATTCAGCGAAACCGTCGTCACTGCTTTGTGTGCCCCTTAAGAAGAACCACTCTGCTTTCAAATGTCCTTTCCAATCGTTTTTGAATCGTTTGGGGAAGAGATTCACTTTGACATAGGGTGCAATCAATCGATACCCATATACAAACGTTTGGTTGGTGCCAGAGACTTTGTCGAAAGCGAATCGTTGGGTACGCATTCCGAAGGCCACCTTGCCATTGTCTTTTTCCAACATAGCATAGCCATTGAGCCATCCAGAGCTCGGACTATAAAGGGGAGCGATACGCCATTGAAATTCTTGTTTTGGCAACGTAGTGTTGTGCAGCAGAAGTCCAAACATCCATTTATTGTAATTATTCCAACCGGCAATCGGCGCCCAAAACAACTTGCTTTTTTCGGGATGATCAACACCCGTGAGGAAGCTGAGCGAAAGGGGTTCAACTTTGCGCAGAATACCTTTAGTACGCGTGTAATTGTTGTTCCTTTTATATTCGGGAATACCGAATACGTTATTGACTTTGACTTGATCCCCTTTTTGTCCGTCGATGCGAATAACCTGTGTGCTCAAGGGTTGAATGCCATCAAACCATTGGCGCTTGATCATTTGTCCATCGCGGTATACATCGACGGCGAAGGGACCTGCAATTTCTCCACTGTTTTTTACTTTAATGCGCAAGTCACTCCCTTTGCTTGACTCGTTGGTACCGAATCCAGCGCGCACAACTTTATAATCGACATGTTCTTTGGTGTTGATCAGTCGATCAAAGAACCAATTGAGATCCTTCCCAGTGACGCGTTCAAAACACGCTTGTAGATTCTGTGGTTGTGGATGTTTGAATTTCCATTCCTCAAAGTATGCCGACATACATTGATTCATGAGGTCCTCACCCAAATAATTCATCAAGTAGTTGAAGGCTAGAGCGGATTTTTTATATACAATGGCTCCGTAGTTGATTTCAGAAAAGTAGTCGGCGGGCAACTGCATAGGTTGGTCTGCATTGGTGCGCGCTGTGATAAGGTAAGCCAGTTCTTCAGTGATATATTGGTAGGTCAAATCTTCGATACCGAGCAGTTTATCTACATCGACGCCATTGATGCCGATGTTGAGTTTGGCCATATTGGGATGGGTGGCCATCATGGTGCGGGATTCAAAGAACGAGTTGATCCCTTCATCCATCCATGCGTTTTCGCGTTCATTGCTGCCAAGAATGCCATAGAACCAATTGTGTCCCACTTCGTGCACAATCACGGTTTGCAGTCCAGATTCAGAACCAGAGCGGCCAATGACTGTCACATTGGGGTATTCCATGCCACCCCCAGCGCTGATGGTGCCGTCTACCGCAGTGCACTGATTGTAGGGGTAGTCGCCCGACCAGAGTGAATAATAATAAAGTCCATCTGCAATGGCTTGAAGCGCAGACTTGTCCCACAGAGCCGCTTCAAACGGAGTAAACATCGCCCAGGTGGTTACTTTGCGTTTGGAGTGAGGCAAGGTCATTTCGCCTTTGCGCACATTCCACGTTTTGTCAGCAAACCATCCAAAATCATGGACATTGGATTGGCGGTAGTGCAATGTTTTGAAACGTTTGGAGGAGGCGGGATAGAGCGCGTTGCCTGTGGCATCGACATAGTGTTTCACTTGGAGAGGCAGCTTGGATAAGGAGTCGAGTCGTTGCAATTCGGATGCTGTTTGAAGATCACCCGTAGCTCCTACCGTGTAATTTTCCGGAAGGGTAATTTTTACGTCGAAGGAACCGAACTCCGAATAAAACTCGCCTTGGTTGAGATACGGCATTTCGTGCCATCCATCCAGGTCATATACCGCGGGCTTTGGATACCATTGTGTGATTTGATAGGACTCACCAATATGCCCCAAGCGCGATATGGCACCCGAGGGCAATTTCACTCGAAAGGGGGTGGATACTGTGGCGACCTGCCCTGGTCCCAATGGTTGGGGGAGCGTCAAGACAACGATGTCTTCGAATCCTTTGTGGGGTGCTATAGTGGCGTCTGCACCATTCACTTTGAATTGCAAGGAGTCGATGTATCCGCGATCACCTTGACCTGCATGCAATAGAAAAAAATCACCGCTTCTCATTTTTTGCTTGGCGAGGGCTGTTTTGGCATTCTTGTAAGCGTTTGGCCACAAGTGTATGTAGAGCACTTCCAAGGTGTCAGAACTGTTGTTTGTGTAGGAGAATGTTTCAAAACCATGGAGCATATGCTGGACGTCATCCAGGCGCACATCTATGGTGTAATTGACTTCTTGTTGAAAGTATTGTTGGCCATGTGACAAGGAAGCACAGAGAATGAAAAAGGCGGCGATGTAGGCCGAAAGGGATGGCATCATGTAAAAAAATAGTATGCTGTAAAAGTAATGAATTTCAAGGCATGGTTCACCTCTGAAAATGGGGTAGAAGGGGGGGCAGTGAGCTTTCGCCTCATTTGGCTTTTTGAACATTCGTTGAATTCGGCAAAATGAATGTTAATTTAATGCTGCTGAGGGCGAACGAATATTCGGTTTGTTAACAACATAGAATTCACGTGCCATGGTATTTTGACCAAACGATTCGATGAATATGTTGATTTTGCTAATTCTTATTATAGCAATGTTATGGGATTGCTAAGTGAAAATAGGAAGGCTCTTGAGCCTTCTTTGGTTGATAAGTCCGGGGGGCAACAATTCGAAACGTATCAATCTTGGATATATTTATTCAGGTTTCGAAGCCAAGGAAAAGGGTTATTGAAATCAGTTAGTTACCTAAACAAATATATATATGCCTAAAGCCATCAATCCAAAGAAGTCGGCTGCACCAACCAAGGCACCGGCGGCAGTGAAGTCAGCAAAAAAAATTACCAATTCTAAAAACAAAAAAGAAGGAATTTCAGGAAAAAAGATTTATGTGCTAGATACCTCTGTTTTATTGCACGACCACAATTGTATCAATAGCTTTGAGGAGCATTTGGTGGCGATTCCCATCACAGTGCTGGAGGAATTGGACAAATTCAAGGTGGGCAATGATACCAAGAATTTTGAGGCACGCGAGTGTATCCGAATCATCGATCGTTTGTCGAGCAATCATACCTTGCAAGAATGGATCCCATTGGAGAATTCGCAAGGTGGTCGACTCAAGATTATTTTAAATTCGAGCGAAGATCCCAACAAAAATGCAGAGACCATTTTTGAGGTTCGCAAAAACGATCATAAAATATTGAACGCAGCGATACAACTTCAAATTGAGGAGCCTACAGCACGTGTGGTGATGGTGACCAAGGACATCAACCTCCGATTGAAGGCCAAAGCCCTTGATTTGCCTGCAGAGGACTATAAAACGGGCAAAGTGAAGGACGCCATGATGATGTACAGCGGCCGCACCACCATTGAGAACATCGACGGTGAGTACATCCGCAAACTGTATCAAGAAGGTCGCTCAGAAGAATTGCAAGTATTGGGAAAGGAGAAATACAATAACCATTTCTATATCCTAAAGAATTGCACGAGCTCCGCATTGGCCTATTACGATAGTAAGGTGCAGGAAATACACCGTGTTGACAAAGGATATGCGTATGGTATTAAACCCAAAAATGCCGAACAGGCCTTTGCTTTGCATGCTGTTTTGAATCCAGCGATCAAATTGGTGACCATTAGTGGCGTGGCGGGCACAGGTAAGACTTTGTTGGCCTTGGCGGGCTCGTTGGAGCAGAAGAACAATTACGATCAATTGATTTTGGCGCGACCGATTGTGCCATTGAGCAACAAAGAAATTGGCTATTTGCCAGGCGATGCAGAGGAGAAAATCAATCCGTATATGCAGCCCTTGTGGGATAACCTTAGTTTCATCAAGAATCAATTTGGTGAACATGAGAAAAAGCGCAAGGCCATCGATGAGATGCAGGCGCAAGGCAAGATCACTATATGTCCATTGGCTTTCATTCGCGGTAGGTCATTGAGTAATTGTATTTTCATCATTGACGAAGCTCAAAACCTGACTCCGCATGAAGTCAAAACGATCATCACGCGTGCAGGTGACAACACCAAGGTGATTTTGACGGGCGATGTGCGACAAATCGATACACCGTATTTGGACGAGCACAGCAATGGAATGTCCTACGTGATTGAACGTTTGAAAGGCGAAGGATTGTATTGTCACGTGACCCTTGAGAAGGGCGAACGCAGTGAGTTGGCAAATCTAGCAAACGAAATGTTATAGTTTTTGGGGGCTGTTGATACATGATTCTGACAGTCGATTTATATGTACAAAAGAAGGCCTGGAGTATCTCCAGGCCTTTTTCTTAGCGCTCATCAAACAATAGAATTGTTTGGGTCGTATTTCTTTTTATTAGGCTGTTCGCACCACTTTTTCGACGCGTCGACCCCGCTCTGTTCGGATATCCACTAGATAGGTGCCAATCGAATCTGGCAAGCGAAGCATGAATTGACTTTGGTTCGGCTGATAAGCTACCAAAAGTTTGCCGCGGGCATCGTAAATTTTAACTTCTAGAATGCGGTCCAGTCCAGCATTGACGCGCAATTGTCCTGTCGTGGTTGGATTAGGTCCAAGTTGAAAAAATTGATCATTTTGGCCCACACCTACCAATGTGGTGTTTGTTTCGTCCATGGCTACTTGCACGGGATCCGCTCCTTCTTCAAGGTACATTTCTTCAAAGGCATTGATGTCTTCATGATCCACTGCAAACATTTCTTCCATCCATTTCGGTGGGACACTTTGGTACATCAAACGAGCAGTGACGTGCACTTCGCCATTGATGCCGCTGACAGGAATATGGAATTTGATCTCATCTGTTCCGCTGCCTTCTACACCGTTGACCCAATTGAAATTGGGGTCATTGGCTGCAGGCCCTACGATCATAGTGGAGTCATACGCCGCATGTGTCGTGCTGAATCCGATAGGCACCAATCGATTGTCTTTGAGCATGTGGTGGGCGCGTTCCAAAACAGTTGTGGGATTGCCATTCACATCGCCCATGACCATCTCATAGATTTGCACTTGATCTTCGGAGTTGATTAGGTCATAATGCGGTTCATAGATTGCATCCTGTCCATTGACCTCAAAGTTGGGTTGCAATGCTCCGCTGTGGAACAGTTCATTGCCATTGGCATCCGTCATGATGAACTCCACATATGCTCTGCGCGATGGATAACCACTTGGGAATTTATGTCCTGCTCTGTTGTTGATTTTGACAGTGTATCTTGCCGTGTCGCCATCGATTTCGCTTGGTGTAATTTCGATGTCAGCAGTGTTTTGCTGGAGATTTTGGATCGTCCGATCGATGACCGTATTGAAATGTGTTTCTGTCGCTGTCAATCCGAGCTCGCCAATTCGGTTTTTCATAAGTTCCAGCATAAAAGAGTTACCTCCGACTAAAAAGTGCTGGCCAAAGGGTTTTCGAGGGTAATCTTCTAAGAACAGATAACCAGAAGCCACTACCACAGGTTCTTCTAAGCGCGGCATATGACAGCCTTGGCATTCGCCTTCTTGTGTGCCTTGGGCGTTGAAAGTGGAATTGAGCCACTCGTGGTAGGTAGCTTGTTCGATGAAGGTATCTCCTGTGGGATTGCCCTCCAAATCGGCTGTATTCGTCACAAGTGAGTGACATCCGGCGCACGTTTCAGACTTCGAGAATTTTTCATGAGGAACAGGGTCCACTCCAACGAAACTCTGCATGGCGCTGCTGAACAAGGGGAAATCATCGGGAGCAATGTCGAAAACAGGCCCCCAGACGGTATCCGCATTGTAATGCAGTTCGCCGCTGAAGAAATTTCCGACAGGTTCAATTTGTTGACTGTGACATGCCATGCAGCTTACACCATCATTGGCAAGGGAATCTGTGTTCAAGGTATTCATGTCAAAAAATTCGACACCGTCATGCTCTGCTTCGAATCTTCCCATAGGCGCATGGCAAGAGGTACATTTATTGACCAACTCATTGGCATGTCCCGGATTGACCGAGGTTTCGTGGGCTACTTTGGCTCTCCAAAAGGGGTCTTTGGATGAATTGGCCATCATGGTGGCGCGCCAGTTCTCAGCCGGACTCACATTGTTCCCCTCGCTGTCCAAATTGGCAATGCCGTTGGCATCCACCCCGTGGCATCCGGCACATTTGCCAGAGCCGATGAACATATCGCTGGTTTGGTTCGGTAAGTCACCTTCGAGCATACTGCGATAGGTATTCAACTCTTCACCAGTATGATAACCCATCGGTTTTTTCTTTTGATAGGCCGCGGTAAAAACCATGGCAATGGCGATGCAAGCGCAAAGCAACAATGCCTTAGGGTATTTCTTTATGAAATTGGACATAACGATTGTTTGGTGCGTGAAATTTCCTTGTCTTTATCCCTATAACTCACCTGAAATGCTCATTGTTCGGTGCGGCTATAGCATGGATTCTTAACTATGCTTGCAAAAATACAATAGACACGTTAAACACCCCACCAAATATGACTTTTACCAGATTTCTAATTCCTCGATCAATCGGATTCCTAATTCTTGATTGATCGCATCAATGAGTTTGCTCTTTGCTGCGGATAATTCTTGTTTCAGCACACCGCTGTCCAATTTGACAATCAGCGTGGTGTTTTTGAGCCAAATCTCACGGGTATTTTTCTCGATATAAGGGCCTACCGTTCGATTGTAGCAGGCGATGACCTCCAATTCGGAGTATTTTTTTTTCATGCCCGTGTTGCGCAGCATCTCGTCGATGAGCGTTTTGAGGGATTGATCATTGTATTTGCGAAGTGACACGGGAGGCTAAACTACATCAGGATGAGCTTGACTTTGCAATTGTGGACAACTGTTTCAACTCCGAGGTCGATCCCACCAGTTTTCGGGTTTTTTGATTTTGGTAATGATGAGACCAGCTCCGAAGCTCCATCCTCGGGAAGCTTTGTTGTTTAAATTGAGAATGTTATGGCCCAAGATCTGCTCTGTCCAGTCATAGAGTTCGGTTCCCTTTACCCATTGGACCGACAATTCGGGCGTCAGCACAAAAGAACCCAATGCGATGCTGTGGAATCCAGTACTCATTCTAAAGTCAAAGCGAAAAGTCAGAGGGCGGTAGGTTGTTTCTTCGTCATACATCGTCCAGCTATCGTGGCGAGCGATCATGGGCATCCAACATTGAAGGCCAGGTTGCAATCCAATGTACCAACGAGGTCCCAACGGACCAGCAGATTCGACGCCAAAAAACAATGCTCTAGGATTGAAACGGATTTCAGGGCCTATGCTGAGTTGGTGCACAATCAACTTGATGGCATCATTGTGTGAGTTCCAATGGGTATACCTCAATTGCGGGGCAGCGAAAATTTGTGGTTTACGAAAAACCAAGAATGTGTATCCCACACCGCCTTGATAGCCCCATTGCAGTGGAGGCAGGTCGTCCGATTGCCAAGTAGTTGCCAAGTTGTGGTACCGCACGATCCGATCCCAATCGGGCACATGTAACATGGCCGTGCCGGAGGTAACAAAGAACTGTGAATGGGCTTTCAGGGCGCCAAACAAGATGGTGAAGAGAAAGGCGATCGATGTCTTTTTCATTCGTCGCGATTGGATTGTAAGATTTCAATCGCAGCGCGGAGGCCTGTTTCCATAGCGCCATGCACGGTAGAAGTATGACCGCCCGTATGGCTGGCCTCTCCTGCGAAGAACAAACGCGTGCCAACTGGTTGCGCCAGGATTTCAATGGCATTTCCCATGTCAGGCGTGGGGTAGGAATAGGTGCCTTCAATAAACGGAACACTTCCCCAATCGTGTACAATTGCGCTGACAAAAGCGGTTGTTGCTTCACCGAATAGTTCATCTAATTCATCCAAAGCTTGCAAGATGATACCTTCTTCGCCCAAACCGAATAAATATTCGGCAGAGGCTCCGTTCACAAATCCTGTCAAGATAAATGCATCGGATCTGCCATCAGCTGAAGTGACCCAGAAGATCGGTATATTTCTTTTTCCATACACCGACGCCATATTGGAGGGCCATATCCGTTGATTGAATTGGAGGATGATTTTCATTCCGCGGCCCATTCCAATCTTTTGGATAGCTGCTGTTTTAGCAGTTGGCAGCGGTGGTATAAACTCGATGCTATTGTTCTTTAGTTGTGTAATGGGAACTGCACAGATGACCGCGTCAGCATAGAAGATGCTCCCGTCCAATGTGGTTACCTCCACGTCGTTGCCATTGAGATCAATGCGTTGAACGGCTTTTTCGGTGAGCACGGCACTGATTGCTTTTGGGCATGCATGAGCAAGCACCTCGAACATGGAAGTATTGCGCATCATTTTGTTTTGATCACCAGCAGTCCATCGCTCGGCTTCTGTGCGTAGGCCATGCATGCCAACACGGGTATTGTCGGTGCCATGCTCATTACCCACAAGGGCATTGAAGATATGAACTACATTGTCAGAAACATTGGATATCTCGCCATACGCAGCAGCAGTGGTATCTCCGCCGTTGTAATTCACGATGTCGTCAATTGACTGCAACATGGAGTTAAACAGTGTATTCTCCGTCGCATTGCTTTCGGATTTTAGACTTCCATTGAAATAATAATAATCTTCGAGTTCGTCTGATAGAAATGTCGCGCCTGCGGCCAGGGCCTCTTCATGCAAGATGGAGTTCTCTCCATGAATTTCTTCAGCACCTAATTCGATAGGGAAGTCACTGAAATCGGTATTGGTATAAATTCGGCCGCCAATCCTGTTGGAAGCTTCGAGAATGGTGACTTGAGCCCCTTGATCAAGCAAGATTTGGGCAGCATATAAGCCTGCTGCACCCGCGCCAATGATGAGCACCTTGCCGCTGTATTGCAAGTCATCGACACTTGTTTTCTTGCAACTTGCCAAAACACTGGGCAGCCATAGAAGTGCAGGCATGCTCCAGGCCGTTTGATGGAGAAATTTTCTTCTATTCATTTGGTGTGTTTCTCAAATGTTCCAACTTTGAAGCAAATGTAAATCCCAACGTACGAGCTCGGATTTTAGCGTCCCCAGCTCGATCGCCTTCAAAATGGGCATCAATGGTTTCGCAAAACAGCTGCACCCATATTTCAAAGTGTTTGGTTTGGGCGCCGAGGTGTGCATGTTTATCGAAAACATTGGTGGCATATCCGGGTTCGTTGAGCAATGAAAATCGCCAGAATTGTTTGATATGTGGTAAGTGCTGAGCGACATCAATGTGTTCGAAAAACGGCTTCATGTCTGCGTGTGCAAGCAATTTTGTATAAAAGTCATCGATCAATACATCGATGTCTGAGGCTGTTTCAATGTCGTGTTTTTGCATGCCTCGGTGGGATTATAATTGATTGGTTTTCCAATTGCTGAAACGTAGAAAGAGAACTGATAATATACCCAAGACAGAAAAGTACACATAGTCAGCGGTCCAAGCCCATTGAATGGGCCAATGGCGAATGTGAATCATGTCATAAGCCGCCACGATGTATATGCACACAGTGATGAATTCGATGAGGAATCCAGCCATCGTTTTGCCGCTGCCTTCTACAGTTGCGAGCAGAATACTTGTCACCGAGAATATGAGCATCGCTGGGAATACGATCCACATGGTTTCGATGGTTTGGTGTATGACGACTGGATCATTGGTAAATTGACTTGCGATCCAATGGGGGTAGAGGATCAATCCATGACATAGGATAAGGATGCCTAAGAAATTAAGCACACAGATGCGGGTGATGGCTTTTTTGAGTTCCGCTTGTCGATCTTGAGCGATGAGCGCCGACACATAGGTTTTTGCGGTGGTCGAGCATCCACTCACACTCACGTAGGCCAACATATACATATTGCGCACGATGAATGAGGCTTGCAATGGGCCTTCGCCCATAGATGTTACAAACTGATAGAAGATGGCCCAAATACCCAATGAAACCAATAGTTGCATAGCAATGGGGCCTCCGAGTTGGATCAATGAGCGAGTGTATGACGTGCATACGACAAAGAGCTGCTCTCTGAGTTGGTGCATCGCATTGACGGCGAATGATCCTTCGGTTTGTGGTTTTCTAAAGGTAAAATAAGCTACCACAGCCAATGCACATCCATCAGCGATGGTATTGGCCAGCGCGGCGCCTTCCACGCCCATGGCCGTAAAACCACCATGTCCGAAAATGAGGAAATAGTCAAGAATGATGGTTGAAATTGCGGTGACAGCAGTCGAAATGAAAAGTACATTGGTGCGAGCTGTGCCACTCCAATATGCATTGAGGGAAAGGGTGAGTGTAAAGAAAAAGAAACCAAAGGCACGGAACTTCGAGAAGCCAATCATGTAGGCGGCTAATTCCGGAATGTCGATATAATGCGCGGCAAACCAAGGCACAAAGAAGTAGAGGCAACAGAATTGCAGGCTACTGAGCAAAAGTCCCAGGAGCAGTGAATTACTCAGAATGGCCCCTACTTCCTTGAATGCACCGGTAGCATGTCGCCGTGCGATGAGGATCTGAGTACCATTGCTCATTCCTATTCCGAGCATGGCAATGGTAACGAAAATGAGTCCTGTATAGGCTGATGCACTCATAGCATTGCCGTCGATGTCTGCCAAAAACAGATTGTCAATGAACACAACGAAAAACTGCACAAAGTATCCCAAACTCACAGGAACAGCCACTTTGAGCAAGGACTTGTAATCGATGGGCAATGATTGCGGAGAAGGCATGGACATATTTTTATTGTGGATTTATTTCTCCTGTTTCAAACATTTGGACAAGGTAGTCACTCCATGTGATGGTCCGTCTTGCCCAAAGTATTTTGAGTTGGAGTTGTTCCTCTGGCGTGAGTTGCCAAGGTACGTTGCTTTGCCTCAAACGGTGGCTTAAGTTATCTAAGATCACGGCCGCTGCTCCAGCGACATTCATGCTTTCAGTAAAACCAGACATGGGTATTTTTACAAATACATCTGCCATCTCAAGTGCTTTTTGACTTGCCCCTGTGAGTTCTGTCCCAAGCACGACTGCTGTTTTTTGGGTAATGTCTAAATCATGAATACTCACACACTCATGGTGCAGCGCCGTCACCGCAATTTGATATCCCTTGGAGCGCAGATGTTGAAGGCATTGTGAGGTGTTGTCGCGTGTGTCGTTGTATCGGTACAAAGTGAGCCAGTCTTGCGCGCCTTTTGCAATCCGATGGTGGTGTTGGAAACTATGATCGTTCTCTATGATATGCAGATCTTGAACACCAAAACTCTCGGTGGATCGCAGAACATCACAGGCATTTTGGGCTTGATAAATATTTTCAGTCACCAAGGTGATGTGCTTGGTGCGCAATTGAGCAACATGCTCAAACAACTCCACCTTGCGTGGTGTGAGATGGTCGCACAGAATGGAATATAATTTTTGGCTCATGGCTGCTGTCCTTTTGGCATTCAAGAAGGCGCCGTTTTATCTTTCAAGATGAAATGAAAAAGGCCGGTATAACCGGCCCTTTCAATTTTTTGGAAAGTGAATTACTTCACTTTAGTTTGAAGCTCAGCACCAGCTTTGAAACGTACTACGTTTTTAGCTTTGATTGTGATTTCTTTACCAGTTTGTGGGTTACGTCCTTTGCGTGCAGCACGCTTAGTAACGCTGAAAGAACCAAAACCAACTAGAGCAACACGGTCACCTTTCTTAAGTGCCTTTGTTGTAGTTTCGATGAAACCGTCAAGAGCTTTCTTAGCATCAGCCTTAGACAATTTTGCGCTTGAAGCCATTGCTTCGATCAATTCTGCTTTGTTCATTTTGTTATGATTTTATTGGGGTTAAACATGTTAGATAGGCTGTACTGCTTATCTGATGCCAAATGTAGGAGGTCGACTTCCTGAAAGCAAGAGTTAACGGGGTAAAAATCGATGTTTTGTTGAAAAGTACCTATGTGTGTTAATAATCTGGGGTTCTCTCTTCAAAAAAGTGCCTATTCTAGGGTGTTTCAGGGGTACTTTAGTTAACATCGGTAACTATATATGGGATGCAACCTTATCCAGGAGTTAATGGTTCTTAGCATTAAGGTTTCAATATCTCATTGAAATTGGATTTGGGTTTATGACTAAAATCACTCACTTTTGTAAAATAATATATTATTAGGAATTATGAAAAAGATTTTATTCTTGGCTTCTTGTTTTTTGAGTGTTACTCTTATGGCGACCACGCACGAGGTAGAAGTAGGTGGCGGCGGTGCCAATGGTACACCATTTTACGCGCCACAGGATTTGGTTATTGCCATCGGTGATGACGTAAACTGGGTTTGGACTTCTGGTCAGCACAATGTGACTTCCACTTCTGGACCAGCGTCTTTTATGAGTGGCAATTTGAGCGCTCCCAATGAATGGGCATTCACTTTTACGGTGTCTGGCGTTTATGAATACGAATGCACTTTATTCAATCACTCAAATACTCAGTTTGGCACAATCACAGTGAGCCCAAGCAGCGTGGTAGATAAGGTGGTGGTTACACCGAATTTCGAAGTGTATCCAAATCCGGCGAACGATTTTGTGACCTTGGATAAAAACACAAACTTCACGAGCGATTTGAAAGTGTATGATATCACTGGCAAAGTAGTGTTTGCTGACAATGCTAATGCCCAGATGCGCACACGCATCCAAGTGAGCCAATTGACCAAAGGAATTTATTTTGTAGAGATGACCATCAATGGACGTGCGACTCGTCGTCGTTTGATCATTGAATAAAAGATATTGCTTCCAATGCGAAGGCCTCCTCGGAGGCCTTTTTTTTGATCCCTTTCGGACTTTTTACCAATCCACTTTCAGTCCAAGGGTGGTTTCAAAGAAATCCGCAGTACCTCCATTGGTTTTGACTGCGAGCTGCAGAAATGGTGACACATGATTGTTGCGCATGGGGTTGAATAAATACAATCGGTATCCAAGTTTGGCAGCAGTATGTTGGTGCAACCAACCTCGGTCTTTGCTCGCATGCAGTGTCTTTACTTTTTCCATGGCGGGATTGTAGATCTGTGCGCCAGCTTGGACAAAAAATGAGGCATGCGGGAAGAACCAATCATATCCTAGATACAAGGTGTAATTCTGAATACTTTTAGTGAGATCCTTGGCCTCCACAAGTTCATTGACCAGTAAATAATGTTTGTAGCTGTTGTATTGTGTCCATTGCATACCTGCATACAGAGATGATCGATGGCGATGCACAATGCCCATTTGCGCGTAGGCTACTGGATCTTTGTACAAAGGGCCATCCGACGGTTGTGCAGAACCTTCAAAGGCATGCCACCCATAACCTGCACCTAGGTGTATGTTCAATCGCTTGTTGTATCCGATTAATATGAGGATGAAGGCTATGTCATCCTTCTGCTTGGGCAGAACTTTATTCTTGGCCAGTGTCATATGCATGCCGATGACATTCGCTCCGATATTGGGTACAGAGGTATGTGCATTGCTGCAATGTATAAAGTGGATGCCCACACCGAGGCGCCATTGCGGATTCATTTGTCTGCGCCATTCAAGATGGAACCGCGATACATTGGCCCATCGCGACCCAATCACATTGTTCGTCGGATTGCTTTCGACGTCATAATGACGAGTGAAATATCCAATTCCAATGCCGATGCGGCCATGCACAGAGGTGCGATCATCTATGCGATGAACGATTTCTGCGATTGGACTTACACTCAGTGTTTGCCCCAATACACGTGGATTTCCAAGATCCATGACTTGTGCCGACCAGCCAAATCGAGTGCGGCTGTAAACGCCTCTCCAGCTTGGAAAATTTGTGTTCTTCTTGAACACGCCGCACTCGAGCGAAGTGACCACTGAAGAGGCAGGAAAAGGCTCGTAGATCGGCAAAAGAAAACCTCCGCCTAACCGCACGTCCAAACGAGATGCAGGTTGCGATTGAGCTAAAATGCCCGACGCACTCCACAACAAAATCAGCGCAACACTAAAGTGTATCAGTCGCATCTGATTTGGTTTGGCGAGACTTAAAGAAGAAATACGCCACTACACCCAATGGGATGACTGCCAATCCCACATAATATTCCGCTTTATCGGCCAAGGCATTTTTGAAGATGAACCAGCCCACACATGCAATGAAAATGAGGGGAAGTATGGGATACAAAGGCGTTTTGAAAGCCGGTGTTTCGTCTTTGTAGATTGCTCTGATTTTGAAAATACCAATGCATGTGATGAGTAAGAAAAGCCACTCCACAAAGGTCACATACTCGATGATACTTCCGAAGCTGCCCCACAAAGCGATCAATACCATGGCCCATGAGGATTGCAGAATGATTGCGTTGACAGGTACACCATATGTTGGGTGTGTCTTGGCGAAAGAGGAGAAGAATAATTTTTCCTTGGCCATTTGCGAGAAAATTCGAGGAGTAGAAAGGATGTATAAACCTGCTCCCGCAAAAACGGACAAGGAGATCAATGCTGGCATCAAATAGTCCATACCAGGCATGATTACTTTCATGGTTTCTACTGCAACTACCTTGTTCACCCCTTCGGCGGCAAAAGATGCTATGGTGTCATGATCCAATACTTTGAAATATCCCAAGTTACAGAGGACGTAGGTAAGGGTCACAGCTCCTGTACCCAAGATCATGGCCAACGGGATATTGCGTTTGGGATTGGAAGCTTCGCCTGATACAAAACTCGCATAATGCCATCCTGTATAGGACCACAATACTCCGACAAAAGCCCCCGCTAAATTATCAGCTTTTGGCAACGCACCCGGTTCTATCGCCACCATAGCTGCATCGAAAATGCCCTTTTTGCCAAGCATCAAAGCCAAGGCTAACAAGCCATAAATACCTATTATTTTCAATACGGTGCCGATATTGGCGAACCATTCGCTGGATTTAAGTACAAACGTATTGAACAAAGTCAGCACCACGACAGTGGCCATCGCCAAGAGTGGTTGCATTGATTCGTCGAGATGCAAAAAATAGTTGATGTTTTCCGCAAATACGGTGCATAGCGCAGCAATGGTACCGCTCGAAATAACGATGAGTAAACACCAACCGTATAGAAAACCAAACATAGGCCCGAAGGCTTTGTTGAGGTAGGTATAGACACCACCAGCATTGGCAAAGCGTGAACCGAATTCGGCAAATACCAACGCTCCAATCATCGAGATCAAACCACCTGCTATCCAAAGATAAATGATGGTTTCGTTGGAATACACCTTGGCGGCAATCCCTGACGGTGTTTTGAAAATACCAGAAGCAATGGTCGCACCAATGGCGATCATGGTGAGTGCAAATAGCGATAGCCCTTTTTTGGGAGTTTCCATAATGTCGTGTTTTAAGTCGAGCAGATAAAAATAGACAGAATGGCCCGAGTCTGTGGCGCTGGACGCAGGTGTTTTACACGCGTTGTTGACAATGCCAGCCTGAGCATCATCAATCCAAATGACTCAAATGCTGAAGGGCGGCGCGCTGCGCAATGGGAACGAGTGTTTCCTCCAGTGGTACCCCAATGCCACAGACACAATCAAAAGTAGCGGGTTGAGGCAAACTGGGGTCTTGGCGAATCAAGTCCAATTTGATGTTTTCCAAGGTATTGGTAAAACTCAAAGTAGTATGCGTCACGTATTCCATCTGCAATTGTCGAAAGCGCTCGTTCTGCAGCACGAGATAGCTGTGATGATACTTGTAAACAAAAACATCTGCCGCTGTGGAGGTGTGGATTAAAAGATACCCTTCATTCTTATACAATGGCATCAGCCCAATGGGTTCAATAGCAATGTGCTGCTCCACAAACTCATAAATGTCTTTTCCATCGGCAATGGCTTTTTTTACCAGTGGCAAAGCGAACGCGATGATTTCTTGTATGGTTTCAATTTCTTGATTCTTGAGTGGGAACTCTTGATAGACCATTTCAATTTTTTGAGCATCCATTCCGGTAAGCGTTTTGGGAAAATGATGCTCCAATTGTTCAAGGCCATTTTGAAGGTCAATCATGTTTTTATAATGGAGACAGAGGTCGCCCAGCGGCGGGTATAGCTTGGTCGCATGGAAGGCTGCTTGGCACTTTTGCATATAATCGAGTAGGATGTATTTTTTGAATTCGAAATCCAAAAGTCCTGAAGTGACCCAATTGGGATCGAGGCTTGCATTGTGTGTTTGCATGGCTTACGTTTTTAGTGTGACCGGTTTGATTTTTATAAAAATCAATGGAGTCTACAATTTTGTACACCAAAACGATGCCACATGTTACATACTAGAAATCTTACAACGAGAGGGTCTTTTCAAACAATAGAAATGGGAATAAATGCTAAAAACGATGTGCATTGTGAATCAACCTGTGCTTAATTCGTAGTCAGGCCTTACTTTAGTCCTACATGTGAATACCTATGAAGATAGCCAAACCCCTTAGAAATAGTTTTGGTCGAAAGATGTTGAGAAAGGAATTGGATGCTGTGCGTTTGCGCAGAGGTTACAATTTTAATTCAGCTCATAGCATCGGCATCATTTACAAAGACATCGATGAATCATTTTACAAGGCCATTCGAGAATATGCTCAATTTTTGAAAGTAAATTTTGAGGTGAAAACGGTCAAGGCGCTCGGGTTTGTGGATGAATTACCCAAAAAAATCCCAAACTATCAGCAACATGCGCTGGATTTCGATTATTTTTCCAAAGAGGATGTAAATTGGTATGGCAAGCCCATCAAAGGCATCGAGTCGTTTATCAATGAAGACTTTCATATTTTATTGGACTTCAGTGGGGGAGGTGTCTTGCCTTTGAATTATGTGCTCAAGGAGAGCCGCGCCTGCATGAAGGTGGGGGTGAAAGGCACGATGGGAGATCGCTATTGCGATTTGATCATTGATATGGGCCAAGTCTCGGGGATCGATAAATTTGTAGAACATTTGAACCAATATTTGAGTAATAGCAAAATACGATGAATCAACTGAAAGGAACCGGTGTGGCCATGGTGACACCATTCAAAAAAGACGGAGCAGTAGATGTTCCAGCATTGAAGAAATTGACCGATCACCTGTTGGATGGCGGGGTAGATTACCTTGTGGTCATGGGTACCACGGGCGAAACCTCCGTGATGGACAAGGAAGATCGTAAGTTGGTTCTTGAAACCGTTATGGCCACCAATGGCGGTCGCAAACCTGTGGTTGTTGGAATAGGTGGAAACAATACGTTGGATCTGTGTGCTCAACTTGATCGCATGGACACTGCAGGTATTTCTGGAATTTTATCGGTCACACCTTATTATTCGAAGCCAACGCAAAATGGAATGTTCGAGCACTACAGAGCATTGAGCGAGCATAGCAAATTGCCGATTATATTGTATAATGTCCCAGGGCGCACGGGTGTCAATTTATTGCCCGATACCGTCATGCGCATCGCATTTGATTGCCGCAACGTGGTTGGTATCAAAGAGGCCAGTGGCAACATGGAGCAGATCATGACGATCATCAAAGAACGCCCAAAGGATTTTTTGGTAATCAGTGGAGACGACGCGATTACCATGCCCCTCATTGCGGCGGGTGCGGATGGAGTAATATCGGTGGTGGGCAACGCGTTTCCGTCGGAATGGAGCAAGATGGTTCAACATGCCATGAAAGGTGAAATCACCGAGGCCCGTGCCATCCACTATCGCCTGCTTGAATTGGTGCAGCTCTTGTTTGTCGAAGGCAATCCGGCAGGTATCAAAGAAGTACTTTCTCATTTGGATGTGTGCGAGAACTATTTGCGATTGCCTTTGGTGCCAGTAAGTCAATTGATCAGTGAGCGTATGCGCCGCGTGATGATCGATGAGGAATTGCTGAACTGAGTATTTCCAATTCATACGAACAATTTATGAAGGAATCCAACGTTGCATATACATGCAAGGATTCCTTTTTTCATGTTTGACCATGACGATAGCGTCATGTATCATCATGCCTTGCGTGGTGCACAACAAACCGTCGAGCGATGTGCAAAGGACTGAAGCAATCGTTTTCAATACTGCGCAAATTTCCAGCCCTTTTCATTGTGCGCACGATCTGCATTTTGTCCCTCCCAAGGAAGGTTCTGATAGTGCAGGAAAGCATCTTCAATCTTTGGTTCCAGAATCCCATTGATGTGTATTTCTCTACAGCACTGTTGGCGCTGCAATGTGTGAAACCAATGTCCCTGGTGTATTGCAATTTTTCTTCACTGAAAGACCATCCCTTTAATTAAATTTAGGGCATGAATGTCACCAATCCGTCGGGCTATGTCCCATTGAAGTACATCTACAGCGCAGAGCGCTTGGATGAATTGGGTCAATTGCTTCGCATACAGTATCCCTCTTTTGCACGTACCAAATGGATGTCACATTTTCAAACAGCGGAGTGGCACCAAGCCGAACTTAAACAACGTGTCAGCCTGGTTGCACACGCTTTCTCTGCTCAGTTGCCAAAGGATTACAATACAGCGATTGATATTTTGATTCCAGTGAGTCAGCAAATGACTTATGGATATTTTGGGGTAATTTTTTCTGAATTTGTGGCTTTGTATGGACGCAAGCATTGGGATAAGAGCATGGAAGCCATGGCGATATTTACGCAAACCAGCTCGGCTGAATTCGCTATTCGATATTTTATTCAGGACGATCCGAAGCGGGCGATGCAACAGATGGCGCAATGGAGTAAAGACCGCAATCACCACATTCGACGATTGAGTTCAGAGGGTTGTCGGCCGCGATTGCCATGGGGAATGAAATTGCAATTATTCATCGATGATCCGAAGCCCACATTGTCCATATTGGAGCGATTAAAAGCCGATCCTGAATTGTATGTGCGCAAGAGTGTGGCCAACCATTTGAATGATATCTCCAAGGACAATCCGGAAGTGGCCATTGACACGGCCAAAAAATGGATCGGCACCCACCGCGATACAGATTGGATTGTGAAACACGGCTTGCGAGGCTTACTGAAAGCGGGTCATCCAGAGGCCCTCGCTTTGTTTGGTCAAGAGGCCAGCGCCCACCTCACGGTGGAGCATTGTCGCTTGCATCAATCGGAATTGACATTGGGAGATGTTTTGCAATTTGAAGTGCGGGTACAAAATCAATCCGACGATACAGTGAAGTTGCGATTGGAGTACGCCATTGATTATGTCAAAGCAAATGGCAAAACCTCACGCAAGGTGTTTCAATGGACAGCCAAAGAAGTAGATCCCGGCATTCATACATTCAAGAAAAGGCAGGTATTGAAAGATTTCACCACACGGAAGCATTACGCCGGGGTACATGGATGGGCATGCTTGATCAATGGGGAACAAAAGGCATCTCTTTCATTTACATTGATGACAGGTGCATAGGAGCGCCAAAGCTTCACCACTCAACCAGGCCATTGGTTTCAATAGCGGCATGCTTCATCAAACAGCTGACAAGCCTTGTTCAATTCTTCGAAGGTGATGTTCAAAGGCGGGGCCCAGCGAATGCTCATGGGACGTGATAGGAAACGAAATGCGATGAATCCGCGATCCATGCATCGATCCAAAATGGTATTGACGTGATCGATACTTGGAAAATCAAAAGCCAACATCAGTCCTTCGCGTCGCATTCCTTGAATGACTGAATGTGAAGCAAAATAATCCGTGATGAATTTTCCTTTGCTTTCAACTTGAGCCTCGGCGAGTCGTTCACGGTAGCGGTCCAGGTTGGCAGCTACTGCCGCGCACACCACTGGATGGCCCGCGAAAGTGGATATGTGGCCGAGCATGGGGTTGTGCGTAAATAGCTGCATGTGTTCTTTGGCCGCCACGACGCATCCTACGGGTAAACCACCAGCGAGCGACTTGCCCAATACCAAAATATCGGGGATGATTCCTTTGGCTTCAAAAGCATGCAACGATCCAGTGCGTCCGAGTCCACATTGTATTTCGTCGAGAATGAGCATTGCTCCCATTTCCGTGCAGCGTGCGCGCAACTTTTGCATGTAAGCAGGACTGTGCAACCGCACTCCAGCATCGCCTTGAACGGTTTCGATCAATACACAGGCAGTGCGATGAGTGATGCGCTCGAGTGCTTGTTCATCATGGTAAGGCAGAAACGAAACATCAGGAAGCAATGGGCGGAATGCCGCTTTTTTGTGCTCGTTATGACTTACACTCATTGAACCATGTGTGTTGCCATGATAGCTGCCTTCGATGGCCATGAGTTGCGTGCGTCCAGTAATGCGCTTGGCGAGTTTCAAGGCTGCTTCGATCGCTTCGGTACCGCTATTTACAAAGTAGCACGTGTCGAGAGGATCCGGCATCAATGCGATGAGGTTGCGAGCGGCATTCACTTGCGCTTCCTGCAGAAATTCACCATACACCATGACGTGCAAATGCTTATCGACCTGGTCTTTGATGGCTTGATTAACGGCTTCATTTCCGTGTCCCCAATTGCTCACACCAATCCCACATACCATATCCATGAAGGCATTTCCTTGCTTGTCGTAGATGTAAATTCCTTTGGCATGACTTATTTCAGTGCCAATGGGATACATGGTCGTTTGAGCAAGATGATGATCTAAAAGGAGACTGTGTTCGGCCATAATCAGTGCGATTTTCAATGTGCGATATCGATCAGGATTTCATCCAAAAAGATCCAAGATGAGCCACCTGCGCCCAAATGCCAATCGGGTATGCGATTGAATTGTTGGTCTGCACCGACACGAATGTATCTGTACTTTTTCTTGACAGGCACAGCGAATACATCATGTTTGGGTGTGTAGTCGTCGGTGGGCGTGGCTAGTTTTTTATTGGACACTAGTTCATAGTGAATGCCGTCCACCGAACCATACACCTCAATGGCCTGTGGATACCAAATCCACGACTTGATGTCCTCCAAACAAGAGAATTGAATCTGCTCAATATTCATCTCACTTCCCAGGTCGAGGCTCAAGCTGAATCGATCGCGGTAGCCTTGCCATGCGCCGATCCTGAAGTCGTTGCTTCCTCGCAATCCATCTATCAAAGCCAAATCTCCACCCGCATGGTATTGATGGTCGTATGGGGCTATTTCAAGCACTTTGTATGCATTGTTTTTTTTGTAAAAAACAGCATATGAAGTATCTGATGGCGTCTGCCCCTCTGCAAATGAAGTGGCTTTGAATAGGGTACTTCCAAACACAGAAAAGGAGGAAGTGATGCTCGCGCCATTTTCCGTCGCACGCATATATTCTTGGCCTTGTTCATTGAGCGAATTGACCACGCTGTAGTTTTGCGCTTTGCGATCGGAGTTGTAAATATATACTTCTACTCTGTCCTCAAAGGCCGCATTGGGTCCAGTGATCACTGGCAGCGGAGTGATGAGTTGATCGCGAATGGCAGGCAGTTCATTCATGATCGCGACCTTTTTTAGACCAATGTGCGGGGCCGTTTTGATCCGCTGGTCAATGACTTGGAAACCGCCGATGCCAGGCACAGTGGAGTAAATGTTGTTTTTGGCCAATACATACCACGCCGACATTTGGCCGCAGTCTTCATTGCCACACAATCCATCGGGCTCGGTCGTGTATAGTTCGGACATGATTTTTTGCACATGTGTCCGCATTTTTTCATGATCTTCCTTCAAACCTGTATGTGCATATAAAAATACCGAATGATGACTCGGTTCGTTGCCATGTGCATATTGGCCGATCAATCCCGTGATGTCGGCTTGCTCTCGGCCAGTGGTTTTGGCTTCCGCGCTGAACATTTGATCCAAGTGCTGTGAAAATGCTTTAGGGCCGCCGTGGTATTGTATCAAGGTAGGGATGTCTTGTGGTACATACAAGGCATATTGCCATGCATTGGCTTCCGTAAAATTGAAGTCCACTTGGAATGGATCAAAGGGTTCTGGGAATCCACCATTTCGGCGTGGACGCATGAATCCCGTTTTGGAGTCAAACACGTTTTTCCAGTTTTGTGCGCGCTGGATGTAGATGTCATAAATGTCTTTACGGCTGGTGGCTAATGCAAATTGAGCAATGCACCAATCGTCGTATGCGAATTCCAACGTTTTTGACACACTTTCACTGAATTGGTCTGCTGGAACATAACCCAGTTTGGAGTATGCAATTTTTTCTTCTTGCGGTCCATTGCTGGTGGCGATCATTGCTTCGAGGGCCAAGCGGTGATCGAAGTCGGATATTCCTTTGAAATAGGCATCCACTATGACAGGCACACTATGGTAGCCAATCATACAATACGTCTCGTTGGCAGCCAATTCCCATACCGGCAACTCACCACGCTCCTTATACATCTCAAGGAAGGTATGAATCCAATCACGTGTGCGTTCTGGTTCGATCGTGGTCATGAGCGGATGGTAAGCGCGAAAGGTGTCCCAAAGTGAAAACACCGTGTATCGTTTGTATCCTTCGGCAGTGTGAATTTTGTTATCCATGCCTCTGTATCGGCCGTCCACATCGCTCCAAATGTTGGGTACAGTATAGCAATGGTAAAGAGCGGTATAGTACTTTTCACATTCCACCGCATCCGTATCGGCGATGCGTGCTTTGGTCAGGGTAGATTCCCAAATCGAGTTCGCAGAGCGCACATACTCATCAAAATTCCAATGGGGTGCTTCTTGGTGAACATTTTTTTTGGCTCCTTCCAAGTCAGTGCCACTGATCCCCACTTTCACCATGATCTTGTCTGTGGGATCAAACTGCAAAGAGAATACTTGCACTTGCTCATATACTTGACTCATTTGACCTTCCGAATTGGGCTCTCTGTAGGTCACTTCGAGTTGTGTGAAGTTCTTGAAAGGCTTACTGAATACAGCATAGAAATAACAATGTTGTTCGGTGGCCCAAGCCTGTGATACACGGTAACCATGGATGACGGTATCTCCGATTGTCTGAATGTCGTAATAATAAATCTTGTCGCGGTGCATCATATCGATGAACAAGCGGCAAGAGTCTCCAGGGCTCATGGTGTATTGGTGAATACCTGCATGGGGCGTGGTGGTCATTTCCGCCGTGATCCCATAGTCTTGTAGTTTGACTTGATAGTAGCCCGGTCTAGCGGATTCATCTTGATGATTGAATCTCGATTTATAGGCATCCTTCCACGTATCGGCCTTTTTTATGCGGTGATTGGTGGGCATAAAGAGGATATCGCCATAGTCAGCAACTCCCGTACCTTGCAAATGGGTATGCGAGAAACCATAAATCATGGAGTCGCTGTAATGGTATCCTCCGCAGCCATCCCACCCATCGAGGCGGGTATCAGGGGAGAGTTGCACCAGTCCAAAGGGAGAGGTTGCGCCAGGATAAGTATGTCCATGACCTCCTGTTCCAATGAATGGATCAACAAATCCAGTCAGTTGTGTAGGGTAGCTTTGTTTTTTTTGCGGCGTATTTACCTTGAGGCTCAGACAGCTCGTGACGCCCACAATCAGGGCTATGAGCACGATGCCAGATAGTCGTTTCATTCGGATGCGCTTATGGATGAAGGTATCGTTGTGTGAGGATATTGATGTGATGTTGAGCATGCCCTACAATGGCGAATGCAATTTCCCGTGCGGTAACATTTTTGCCATTTGCATGGCCGACAAAATCGAGGTCTCCAGGATGTGCCTGCGAGAGAGTCAACTGGGTCAATGCCCTCACATGCTTCCATTCGCTGAGGATATCGCTCGGCGTGCGTTCATCTGCTCTGCTATGGGAGGCATACCGATTTTCTTCGTATCCAGGCAGTGGAGTGGCATCTTGACGAAGCAGCCGCACTATTCTGTAACCGAATATTCGTTCGGCATCAGAGATATGCACCACGAGTTCTTTGATGCTCCATTTGGAAGGCTCGTATCGCATCATCCATTGATCCTCCGTCAAGGTGGATAGTACATTCTCCATTGCCGCGGTATTGGCCTCCAATGCGATCAATGCATCATCAGCGGAAACGAGATCAATGTAGCCTTGCATGACGGAGGCAGCAGATGGTTTGGAAATCATGATTTTTTAGGTCCTTTAAAATGGGGTTTTCGACTGAATTTTTTATTGCGATCACCATGACGAGGCTTGCCGCCGCCGGACGAGCGGGGGTTGTATTCTGGAGCAGGACCATAGCGCTCTTCAATAACCGCTTTGTCTACAGCGCTGCCAATAAGTACTTCGATTTTATGGAAGCGCCCTTGATCAGATGGCCCCACAAATGTTATGGCCTCGCCTCGTTTGTCTGCACGTGCCGTGCGGCCTACGCGGTGCACATAGTCTTCCGCATCACCCGGTACGTCGTAATTGACCACCAAGCGGATGCCTGCAATATCAATTCCTCTGCTCATGACGTCAGTGGCCACAAGGATATTGACTTTGCCGCTTCGATAGTCGAGTAGCATTTGTTCGCGTGCATCTTGCTCCAGGTCACTGCTGATATAGCCGACACCGGGCAATTTGGTTTTGAGGGCTTTGTACAGTGCCAGTACGTTGTGTTTGGTAGAACTGAAGATGATCACGCTCTCGTTGGCATATCCTCCAAGCAGATCCACTAGAATGGGCATCTTTTGGCCATCGTGTACGACGTATGCAGTTTGTTGCACGCCTTTGGCTGGTTTGTTGAGCGCAATATTGACGGTCACTGGGTCGCGCAATAAACTCTGTGCGAAATCCAATATCTTATCGGGCATGGTAGCGCTGAACATCAAGGTTTGGCGATCGGCATTTACCTTTTTGATGATGCGGATGAGGTCCGGTTGGAATCCCATGTCCATCATTCGGTCTGCTTCATCTAAGATCAAAAATCGTATTTGACTAAAATCGGCACCCACGTTGAGGTGGGAGAGGAGACGACCGGGAGTGGCGATCACAATATCCACACCTTGTTGAATGGCCGTTTTTTCATTGTAGAAGTCCATGCCATCACCACCGCCATAGATGGCCATGCTGCTAGCGCCAGTGAAATAACTGTAGGCTTCGACCGCTTGGTCAATTTGTTGCGCCAATTCGCGCGTAGGCAC
The DNA here is from genome assembly GCA_027488055.1 of Flavobacteriales bacterium. Taxonomy (GTDB): domain Bacteria; phylum Bacteroidota; class Bacteroidia; order Flavobacteriales_D; family Sanyastnellaceae; genus CANHSF01. Next base: position 26,698 of record JAIYCK010000328.1, read on the forward strand.
TACAATCAACGCTTTGACGCCGGTCCATTCTGGATGACTAGCGATGCGGTGTAGGACAGGCAGCAAGAATGCGGCTGTTTTGCCAGTACCTGTTTGTGCGATCCCCATCAAGTCTTGTCCTTGAAGGATCACGGGCATGCTCTGTGATTGAATGGGCGTGGCCTCTGCATAGCCCATGGAATGAATTCCCTCCAGCAATGAGTCGTGTAATCCGAGTTCTGTAAATTTCAAAATATAGTAATTTGTTATAAAAGCAGCTACGCAGGAATTGAGTGCCCGCGCGTTGCTCCGACCGAAACTTCGGTAGGAGGTGTCAACTTTTCGGGGGGCAATTGTCCATAACTATTGTAGGTCATTTGCCTTTCTAGGCTTTCCTTTGTAAGCGATAACAAATGTAAGATGCAGATCACACCATATTCACCTGAAATTCGTTTTTCTGATATTGATGCCATGGGCCATGTCAATAATGCGGTCTATTTCAGTTATTTCGAACAGGCAAGGATATCTTATTTTAGGCAACTGGTTGGTGGCCAATGGAATTGGAAGCAGTATGGCGTGCTAGTGGCGCACAATGAGATCGATTATAAACTTCCCATTTTATTGCAAGATCACATCACGATTCACATCGATGTGGAATCCATGGGTATAAAAAGCTTCACTTTGAACTACCGAATCGAACGTGCAGACGGTATTTTATGTGCTTCAGGACGCTCGGTTATGGTGTGTTTTGATCACCAAGCAGGCGCATCAATCAGCATACCAGAGCAATGGAGAGCCCAACTTGCCGAGCGAATCACTCCGCAATAAATGTCTAACCTAAACTGAATTATACGATACGTATGGAGAATTTGAATGTGCCCTATTACACGAGAAGGGCTCATGCTAAGAAAAAAGCATTGACCGCATATCTCAAGAAATTGATGCGGAAAAAGCCCGCGGGTATGTATGCCATCACGCAAGAGGCACGCACGGAAACATGGAAGAAGATTGATTGCACCACCTGTGGAAATTGTTGCAATAGCATGACCCCTACTTGGAAAAAGGCAGAGGTCAAAAAGGTGGCTGCACATATGGGCATGACCTACGATGAGTATTACGAAAAATATTTGTACACGGATGACTCCGGTGATATCATGAACGATAGCACCCCTTGCCAGCATTACGATACCAAATCCAGGCTTTGTACCATCTATGAGCTTCGTCCATTCGATTGTTCTGAGTTTCCACATTTTCATCGCAAGGATTTTTATGATCAAGTGGAGGACGTGTTTGCTCCCAATATGCCGCGTTGCCCTGCAACCTTGGTGTGGGTGGAGCAAATTGAGGCTTTGAGTCAAACCAAGTTGAATATTAAATAAACGCATGAGTTATTTAGATGCAACCAAGGATTTGTATTCGGCTGCCGCGCTGACACCGGACGTGGGACTGTGTTGTACCACTACGCCGATTTGGCAATTGCCCGAATTGAAAATCCCTGTCATCATGCAGCAGATGAACTATGGCTGTGGCAGTACGGTGCACCCGCGTGACTTAAGCAATGATCCGACCGTGTTGTACGTAGGTGTAGGTGGTGGAATGGAATTGCTTCAATTTGCTTATTTCAGTCGCCGCGCAGGAGGTGTGATTGGAGTAGATGTGGTAGACGAAATGCTTGAGGCATCGGCCAAAAACATGCTACAAGCAGAAGAGCAAAATAAGTGGTTCAAATCGGAATTTGTAGATCTCAGAAAAGGAGATGCATTGTCTTTGCCAATAGAAGATGGAACCATCGATGTGGCGGCTCAGAATTGTCTTTTCAATATTTTTAAGCAGGACGATCTGCGCATCGCTTTGTCGGAAATGTATCGTGTGCTGAAGCCCAATGGAAGATTGGTGTTGTCAGACCCCATTTGCAATCAGATGATGCCCGATGGTTTGCGCAATGACGATCGCCTGCGTGCGCTTTGTTTGAGCGGAGCATTGCCCTTGCAGGCGTATCTCGATGTGATCACTTCCGTGGGATTTGGTACTGTGGAGATTCGAGCAAGGCGACCTTATCGCATCTTGGATGAGGCGCACTACCACACCGATGAAAATCTCTACATCGAGAGCATTGAAGTCTGCGCGATCAAGGATCCAATGCCGGCAGATGGTCCTTGTGTATTTACAGGCAAGGCTGCTATTTATTTTGGCAACGATACCCATTTTGATGATAAAAGGGGACACGTCTTGTTACAAAATCAACCTTTGGCGATTTGTGATAAAACGGCTTTGGCTTTGAGTAACTTGCAACGGCCGGACATTTTTATTTCAAATAGTACCTATCACTACGATGGTGGAGGCTGCTGCTGACAACCGAATGATCATTCTATAAATTAAAACACATGAGTATACATCCCCATCGCGTTCCCTTTATGGTTTTTGCAGACAAAGATGGCAACATCTTCGAGGATACTCGGTACGAGGCCGTGGGACGATCAGGGTACAATGTGTATCCCCTTACACCAGAAGACTTTATAGAGTTGCCGTTTGGCAGCGACTTATTCACCTTGCCTGGTCGCAGACCCTATGGTTTGGATCTAGAGACAGGCGAATTTGAAGTACTGGAAGAAGTGCAAGCAGTGGCTGCTTTGAATGCTCCTGCCTACACCCAGTTGTATATGGCGGCCTTTGGAACCGATGAAGAGAATGCACCGACTTTGCCTTTGTATTGTTATACCACAGTCGGATGGCTTGACGATAAATTTTATACCACGGCAGTGCGCATTGATCCCGATACACGCCAAGATCTGGAACACTTTGATCAGGAGTATATCGTACAGAAAACAGATGAAAAGATTGCTGCCAATCCAGGCAATCGATTGGTGGAGCATTTGGGCAACAATTGCAGCAAACGATATTGCTGCCCCGCGGCACGGAATTTCTTCTTAGGTCGCTGGGAATGTCCTATTCCAGTATCACCTGCATGCAATAGCAATTGTTTGGGATGTATATCATTTCAACCCGAAGAACACGAGCTGACCTCGCCACAAGATCGATTGACATTCATTCCCACCGTGCAGGAGATAGTAGATTTCACCGTGCCGCATTTGGAGACTGCCGATAGGCCCATTGTGAGTTTTGGTCAAGGGTGTGAAGGTGAGCCACTGTTGGTGTGGCAGTTGATGCGCGATGTGATCATAGAGATACGCAAACGAACCAGTCGTGGTATCATCAACTTGAATACCAATGGGAGTAAACCAGCGGCCGTGGAGGAATTGATGAAGGCTGGTTTGAATAGCATACGCGTTAGCACCAACAGTGCGCGCAAGGAAATTTATGAAGCGTATTATTTGCCCAACAACTATCAGTTTGAAGACATCCGTGAAAGTGCGCGGATCGCTCGACAATACGGAGGTTGGGCCAGTATCAACTATTTCACTTTTCCCGGAATGACGGATCAAGAAGAGGAGTACCAAGCATTGCGCGAATGGATTCGATTCAGTGATTTGTCCATGATTCAATGGCGCAATTTCAATATTGATCCAGATTGGTATTTGGGAAAGCTGAACATTACATCATTGAACGAGGGCATGGGCATTAAAACCATGATGGATAAAATAAAGAATGAGTTCCCGCATTTAGCCTATGGTTATTTCAATCCCCCCGCCGAGGTGCAGGTGAATTACAATGATCTGCGAAAATGAGTAAATCTTCCATGCGTATTTCATGAAAACCGATCTACTTAAGATATCAGTATCATGTTTTTATGCAGTGGTTTTCGTGTGCTTGATTTCAGTCTTTGTTTCGTGCGAACAGCCCATACAAGCGGAACCGAGTATTCCTATTGCTCAGGTTGATTCTGTCTCCAATGCAGCTTACAATTCATTTGCGGATGATCAATCCGACTCCTTGTGGATCAGGGATGCCATTGACTTGTGGTCTCGCTTTTTTTTGGACACAGCACGATCGCGCATTGTCTTGATCAACGAAATGGTGTCACGGGTGGATGCAACATATCCGCCGCATTACCAAGGGGATTTTTATTATTTGGAGTATGAAGTGGATCATGATACTTTTTATATGCGCTATTGTCAAAACGGCATCAATTGGATTCAGTCCATTTGGTATGAGGATCAACTTGTGTTTCTCGAAGAGTCGTGTTTCAACTACGCATGGTCGAGGTGTGGGATTGGATTTAACAGGAGAAGAATTTTTAGAAACGAGCGTTTGATCGATGAGTGGTGGAGGACTGCCGGTGACAGGACCAAAGAAGAATTTGACGGGGATGTATGCAATTGTCTCACCCCCATGGATTTTGATCAATTGGCTGAATTGCATAAAAAATGCCGGTTTCACCATGATTCCAAATAATGGGATGATGGCACGCACACGCTAACAAGTTTTCAATTGCGTTGGATTTCCACAAACCAACCGTTGTCAATGTAATAAAGCAATGTTCGACCATCTTTGAGATATGTCATGCCAACCATCTCTTTGCTGTAGTCACAAAAGCTATTGTTTTCGCTTATCAGCGTGCCCGTTTCGGACCATCTTTGTACAAATCGAAACTGACCTCGGTTGCAGTTTTGATCGCCACCGACCAGTATTTCATGGTCCTCCAATTGCATAAAATCAACATTGCTTTTGGGATCAAGTGGATGATTCCAAGCGATCGTGTGATCGAGGTTCAACGCTGTCATTTGCGTGTTCCAACTGCGATTTTTTTGTGAATCAAATTGCGCGTATCTGGAGGTAAAATACACCGCCTGATTGCTTGGTAGTATGGTCATGAGCTGAGTGACATCTTGCACGTGCTGCCATGTGGATGCGCGGTCTTGCTTGAGATCGATGAGGACTATTTTGACCCCATTCGGAGCCGCTCGTGGATCATCGGAGTTGAGCGAGTCAGTCCATTGACTTTCGATACCAAGCCACAACGAGTCGCCTCGCAATTGCGCATCGCGGAGGTTAAGCGATTCCAAGGCTTGATCCGTAACCTCAGCAAAGCTCTTCCGTTCTTGCACGACCTGCAGTTTTTCGTTCAAGCGAACCACGCGCACGTCTTGACGGTTTCGAAAACGCCAGTTCTCTTTTTGGTATTGTTCATAGGACTGACATGCAATGAGGAGGTCATTTTGGTATTCAAAAGCATTCAGGTAATACGAATTGGAAATTGGAATTTCTTTCAGAGTGGTGTCCCGAATGATGTTCAATTGTGGGTCGATTTGCATCAACCACAACCCATGCGCGGCATAGCTGTATTGATCATCTCCCACTAGCCAAATCGCACCGCTGGGCAACTGAACGATGGATTTGATCCGCTTGTTGACGGACTCTTTATTGGGCCTTTTTTTATTGACCCCATCTTGTCCAAAGGCTTTGCGCGCAAGCTCGGTTCCATTGGTATCCATCAAGATCATGAGGTTGGGCAAGGTAATCGAGTCCGAGTAGGTGAAATGCTGTCCAATAGCGATGAATCTGCCGTTGTCCAAAGGAAGCACGTCTTTGATGCGACTGTCGCCACCTTTGGTGAGTCTCAACCATTTTTGCGCAGCGGCCAATTGAGTCGTTGAAAGCAGCAGAATGAACAGTATGATACGTTGAATGGAGAACATGGTGTATACTTGCAATGAACGCGAAGATAGAGCAGTATGAATTGGAATCAATTGAATTTGCAAGCCTTCTTGGATAGAGAGTTTCGTCCGCTGGTATGGTCCGGAATGGTGTTTTGCGTGGCGTCTATATTTTTTATTTCATTGCGGATTCAGCATCTTGACCAAAGTGCTGATCTAACGAAGGTGCGCGATGAGGCGGTGCAAGTGCTGCAAAAGACAGTCAAACAAGCCGATCTCACCATTCAAGGCAATGCTATTTGCCAGTATTATGGTGTACACGATCTGAATCAAACGGCCATCGAGGTGGTCGGTGTGCGGCAGCATCCCGATTCCATTCATGCGTTGTTCGAGATGTTACAATACAAGGGATGGCGATTTGAATCAGAATCACAATTCAAACAGGAGCATTTATCTCCAACATGGGAGAAGGATCTGAACCAATTTATGGTTCAAAAGTCCATACAGAGTCAACGCGCGGAAGAGGCCTCCCAGCAGCTCAATGCATTTAACCTCCAAATGGAAAGTGAGCGACTTATTCGGAATAACCGAATGGTGTGGTTCTTAGCATTTTTTATGGTGCTTATGTATCCATTGCGTTGGATCTATCAATACCATCATCTTCTGAATTGAGCTCATTTCTTGAAGTTCAACTGAGCATAAACGAAAGGATGGGTGCGCATTTGTCAGCACATGGTGGGTAATATGAACCATGGACACAACTGTGATTGGATACAGGACTTCCCCAATAAAATTCAGCCAATGCCAAGGGTTCCAATTCATGGGAAAAGGCGTATTGCAATAATTTCGGGGCTGCACATTCACCCGCACCGCCAGGGGGGTTGAGGGCTTCTGAATGTGCGAACACCATTCGTAGACTTTTTGTTTCACCGCGTTTATTCCGAAAGCAAAAGGAGTCATACCATTGTTCGTGCAAAGCTTGGCTGTGTTTTTTGCGTCGATCAAATAAGTCGGATAGGGAAGAAGGAAGTGGATCTTCCTCTTTTAAATTCGATTGTAATTCTTTGATTTGAGCGCTGATACGGGATAACTCCTGCATGCCGAGATTCAAGAAACTACCTTCTGTCAAACCATCAAAAACGGGCGGAACAAAGCCGCGATGATGATTGGATCCATCTAATTTACCAGAGAACGCGCGCAGGTAACCTACTTCTTGGAGGGCATTGCGCACAACCAAGACGCCAAACATTTTTCCGCGCACAAAGCCATCTTGGTTGGATGCAAAACCAAAATTGTGGCTGGTTGTGAACTGATGGGTCAGGTAATCCTTCAGCTCCTCAGCAGCTTGCAAGGCCCATGGATGAGCGGGTTCAAACACCTTGCGCTCATCCAAGACGGGATGGGGTAGATCTAGGAGGTCTGACTGAAAGCGGAAGAATAAGTGGTGGTCCAAATCCATACGCCACAAAAGTAGGCCTTAAAGTCGCTGTATGATGCCCAAGTGAAACAGGAGTTCGAGGTAGTTTTTAATTTTCTTTTGTTGCAAATCAATTTGTTTGATGCGCGCCTCGGCATATTGTATCTCGCGTTGATTGACCATGAACAAACTGCTTTCGCCATTCATGAATTTGATGCGTTCACCTTCCAACAGGGCGAAGTATCCCTCCACGTTTTGTGTGGTGATATCCAATTGCTCTTGCAGTGCAAACAGCGAACGATAGGCGGTCAGAGCTTTGTTTTTTGTTTCTTGTGTTTTTTGCTGATAAGACAGCCCAATTTCCTGCAACTTGATTTGCGTGGTGCGCATGTCGCCGCGAGCTTCTCTGGCCAACAATGGGAAAGAGAATTCCATTCCCCATTTGTAGTTTTCGGTAGAGAACCCTGTGGCGGTTTTGCTGCCGACGGGTTCATTCAAAAAATGATAATTGAGATTCAACTTAGGCTTGATCTTTTCGCGTTTCCAGCCCAATTCGGCTGAGGTCATTTTCAAACTTGCGTCGTATTGGCGCAACTCGGGATTGGTCCATTGCAAAGTGTCCAACTGCTTTAGGAAATTATCATTGAGCCATCCATCAATTTCTTGAAATTCCGCTGGGTTGGCGGGGAGTGTGCCGTCGTTGATATACACACCGGCATCGGTAAGGGAGTCGCCCTGCCACAACATGGTCGACAAAAAATACCGTGTCTTGAGTTCATTCAAAGCAAACTCTTGATATTGCTGTGTCCTCAATCCAACTTGAATGCGCGCTTCCACTGTGTCAAATGGTGCGGCTTGTCCCAACAGCGCGCGTGTGCGCACATTCGACATTCGTTCCAAGGAGAATTGCAAGATTTCGTCTGACATTCTTTTCTTCTCAAAGGACGACCACCATTGCCAATAGGAGTCGTAGGCGATCAGCAATAACTCATTGGTGAGAACGGCTTGCTCAAGTTCAGAATATTCTACGAAGGCGTTGGCCATTTTGCGCATGGCTCTGCGCTCGTCCATGACCAGTCCTTGCAGCAAGGGCATGCTCAATCCCAAGGAAAGAAGTCCCTGATTGCTGGTGGTCAAACTGGGATCGAGGTAGGTACCGTCATTCAAGTCATAACCGCCTTTGATTTCCATCGCAAAGGGTGTTGGATATTTGATTTGCGCACCTTGTAAGGAATAATAATTTTTACCGTTGTAAAATTTCGATGCACTGCTGGCCTCCAACTTGGGATCGAAGGAACCCTTGGCTCGCAAAAGATTGGCTTGACCACGTTCGGCGGATAAGGACGCTTTTTTGAGCATCGGATGAAAGCGCAATACGGCAGTCCGATACTCTCCAAATGGCAAGGTATCCTGCGATTGAATGCACAGCGGTGCAAGGCAGCAGATGATGAATAGAATACGGATCATTTCGCTTTGTCGTTGTTGGATTCGGAAGTCTTATAATAATCGGGTGGAAACCCATTGATTTGTCGCCACAATTCATATCCAATGGCCACATCGTTGAGGAGGGCAATGCCTTGTGCTCCGCCACCTACGCGCAGTCCCGTGGGCCATGGTTCGGCTTGTGGATCGGGGGCAACCAATATTCGGAATTTGCCATTTGAACTGATGTTGTTGTCAATGGCTACCACCTTGCCACCAAAGGTGCCATACGATACACCGGGCCATCCGCTGAAGAAGAATGAAGGCCATCCGTCGAAGATGAAACGGACTTGCTCACCATTATGGATCAATGGCAGGTCCATGGGATCGACATACATCTCCACAGCTAAATCCGATTGCAAAGGCATGATGGTTACAATTTCTTGTCCTTCCTTGATGGTTTCCCCCAAGCCATTGATTTGCGCTTTGGTGATATAGCCATCTTGCGGTGAAAGAATGTAATACATCCCCGTGCGAGCGTTGTAGTTGGCCCAAGCGTTTTGGAGTTTGGTGACTTGCGCCTCAGTGTCATACATAGCACTCATAGCGCTGTATTTCTCACTTTCGCTTTTGTTGATCTTCTCCTGATAGTCCATCGCAATGGATTGCAATTCCGTTCGCGCATTGATATTCTCTTGGCGGGCCATCATCCATTTGTTTTCCGTATCCAAGGCTTTCGCACGGGCATTTTGGACACTCACTTCGCGTTGTTCCAAGTCCGTTTCACTGATGAGTCCTTGCTTATTCAAATCCTCAAATCGTTTGAATTGCTCTTCCGCAATGCCCAAGTTGCGCCGCGCCACGACCCACTCGTTGCTATCTGTGGTGATTTTGATTTGCAGTTGTTGGATCTTGATTTTCTGTTGGCTGAGCTTGAGCGATAAGTTCTGATTCAACGCATCGATTTGTGAATCCAATGCACTTACCTTTTGCATATAACTACCCACTGCCGACTCCTTCTGGCCAATTTGATTTTGCACATTGTTCAGCAATTGCGGATCGAAATATTCATCTTTGATTTCAGATATGTGCAAAATGGTATCGCCTTTATGCACCAATTGTCCCTCTGTGACGTACCATTTCTCTATACGGCCACCGATCACACTTTGAATGGATTGTGGACGGTTGGATGGCTGCAGAGAAGTGAGTTGACCTTTGCCTCGGATATTTTGCGTCCAGGGCAAGATGAGGATGACGACACCCAATACAGAGGCAGCGATCAGCCATCGTTTCATGTTTCTTCGTTCGGTGATGTCATACACCTTATCAAAGGCCGTAAAGCCCATTTTGGCAGCTCGTGATGGAACGGGTTGATTGTTTTCGTAAATCATGAGTGAGTCGTTTGGGGAATGAGTTGTCCGTTTTGCAACACATAAGTTTGCATGCAACGCGATGAAATGGTGGGGTCATTGCTGATCACGATGGTGGTGATGTCCTTGCAATGAGCAAAGAGCAGTTGATAGAAAAGTTCGCGTTCATTTTGACTTTGCATCATGGGCGAATCTTCGATCAACAACATGCGAGGCTTGCCTGCAAATATGCGCGCCAACATCAAGCGCCTGCGGATATGACCGGGCAAACCTTGACCCTCAGGTGTGAGCATCGTGGCGAGGCCTTGTGGCTGGTGCATGAACCAGTTTTTAAGTTCCACTTTGTGCAGCGCATCCATCGTGGCCTTTAAGTCGATACTCGGTCGGCCGCAAGAGATATTGTCGTAGATGCTGCCGGCAAAGATTTCATTTTCACTGAAGTTTTCACCGATTTGTGCGCGCAAGGTGTGAAGTTCAATGGCTTTTAAGGAAAGTTGATTGTACGCAATGGTTCCTGAATAGTCTTCATAATAACCCGATAGCAATCGAATCAAAGTGGTTTTGCCGCTGCCATCATCTCCCTGAATGCATATCGTTTCGCCCGGCTTGACATGCAGCTGCACGCCGCTTAACAGGGGTTTTTGCGCATCGTGAAATTGAAATTGCAAGTCCTTCACCTCAAGCAGGAGAGCAGATGTCGCATCGTCTTGAAGTGGTGTTCCGCTGCTTCGTTCCAAAGGCAAATCCAATGCTCCGCCCAGTTTGTCAAGCGAAGTGAGTACATCGTACACCGTGCTCATATTGAGAATGATTTTTTCAATGGAATTGATCAACAAGAGGATGATGATCTCTGCAGCAACGAATTGTCCAATGTTGATCAGATTGTTCACCACCAATATACTTCCGAGCACGATCAGCATGCCCGCGAGTATGAGTTTGAAAAGAATGAGGACGCGGTATTGACGCATCAATATTTGAAAATGCGCATTGCGTGATTTCAAATAAGCGACAGTGAGTTCATTGGTGCGCTCTACAGGTAATATGCTGTCACCTGCCAATTTGAAGGAACGCAAGGCACGGCCCACCTCTTGGAGCCAATACGCCACCTTGTATTTGTATTTACTTTCTTGCATGCTCGTGCTCAATCCCTTTGGGCCAGAGTATTTGAAAAAGGCCATGATGATGACGGTGATGATAGCGGCAAGGATTAAGAATGTAGGATGGTAAAGCGTGAGTATGATCACACCGAATATCACTTGGATGATCGCAGCCGAAAAGTCGATCAACATTTTTGAAATCCCTTTTTGTATAGTGACGATTTCAAAGAAGCGATTCAAGGTTTCAGGCATATAGCGGTGGTCCAGGTCTTTCAATGAGAGCCTTGGCAAGCGATCTGCAAAGTGAAAGGCTGTATTAACAAACAAGCGTTGCTCGATGGTTTCTGTGACCGTGAGTTGTTTCAATTGGAGATAACCGCCAATGAGAATGCCTCCGAGCACAAAGGCCACGAGCATATACCATGATGTGCTCAGTTGTCCTGCCTGAAGGAAGGTAATAATGGCCTGAATCCCAAGTGGCAATGAAAGGCCCACAAGGCCTTGGAAAATACCGAACGTATAGATGCTCCGGACCTCTTGCCTTTCGGCCTGAAGTAGCTGCATCAATCGTTTCCATGCGGTGGTTGCTGAGCTCATTTTTTGGTGGTGCTTTTTAATAGGTGGGTAGTGATAAATTGAACCATTTCGGTGTCTTTCATTTTGATTTCACTCAATTGGGGAAGGTGCAATTGAAGGTACATCTGGTGGTGTACACTTTCAATGATCATGACGGCCAGGGCTTTGGGTTGAGCGCAATGCTTGATTGCCGACTGAATGATATCGGACAGCCGCGCACACAAAAAGCTATACGCGCTGAGATATCCTTCTTTGTCGGATTTACTGAGTTCTACGGGGACAAAGGCCTTGAATCCTTCGGTCAAGACAAGTCGCTGCAACTTGGATTCATCGAGGTATTTAGTGCGCGGATTGTCTTTCACCCAGGTGCTGATTTCCAACAATGCTTTTTCCAAACGCTGTTGTGGGTCTTGGATGTTGGCCGTGGCGAAGGCAATGCGCCATTCCAGATGACTCCAATGCCAAGAGGCCAGATACATCGCCAACTGGTGCTTGTTTTGAAAGTACCGATAGATGGTACTCTCCGTGGACTTCAAAACCTGTGCGAGCTTTTTGAAAGTAAAATGATCAAGGCCCGAAGTGGCGATCATGTCTACCGACTGACGCACGATCTCCAATCCAATGGTAGACGACTGCGGATCTTTGAGGTAGAGCCGCTGATCCAGGACAATGGAAATATGAGTGGATAAATGTTGCATGTTTAATAGCTATTGTAATGGTATGGAACAATTACTATGCCGATTTGTTCAATTACACACTATAGCAATAGTAATACTATCGAAAATGTACGTAAGTACATGCAATTCAGCGAGCGAACTATTTTGACTGGTAATAGGTGCGCACGCCATTTCGTCCGGATTCGATCAATCTGTTTTTTTGATCGGCACTCAACCGTTTGACCTTTGGCCCAATTTGGGCGTCGGAGATCGACACGGTGCGTCGCCAGTCGTCCTCGGTGAGGAAGGCGCGATTCAGATTTTCTTTGGTGATATTATACAGTGATTTCATCAAATCCGAGGTGGATTGGATGTCTTGATAACACAATTGATGATCCAACTGATCCCTCTGAATTTGCTCATCCGAGTCGATCCGCAACCCCAAGGTATGGGCTACGTGCAATTGGCCTGAAGCGTCCAAGGTGTCAAATGCGTTGATGCAGAAATTGGCGGTGAATCCACCGTCCAAACACAAATGGTATGCGGGACCCAGTGGCACGTTCTCAGCCACTTTGCCTGCCATATCGATGGTGATGGGTTCAAAATAAAACGGCACTGCCATGCTGGCTCGAACGGCATCCACAATACGCATGTGCGGAAAGGTACTTGCACTGAACAACAAAGTGCATTGGTGATTCATGCTGGTAGCTGCCACTGTCAAAGCGTGATACTGCGGCTGTTTGGCGGCGCGCGCTGCGAGTTCTGCGAATGTGAGATCCGCATTGCCTGCTTTATGTGCAATAAGGGTTTCAATCCAATTCAGAAAAGCATCGCCCTTGTACCATCCTAATTTTTTCTTCAATCGATAAAAGCCGCCAATCGTGCGACCTCCGCCATCGTTGAATTTTTGAAAGTCGGTTTCGCCGATCAATTCGAATATTTCGGTGGGGCTGTATCCCACTGCATACAAGGCGGCGGTGATGGCCCCGCTGCTTGTTCCGGCCACGGCCTGCACGGATTGTGTGAGCCCGCGCTCTTCGAGTTCCATCAGTGCCCCGCAATAAGCAATGCCTCGGATACCGGCACCTTCAAATACGAGATAGTCGACTGGTTTGGCCTGCGACAAGGCTGCACTCCAAGGCACAAGTGCACACAGGAGGATGAAAGGGATGTAGCGGAACGATGGCATAGGGGAAGGGCAACTAAGGGTGATTGTAATTTTGTAAAAATACACTTGAATTTCCATTCGAAGGACTTTTGAAACCATCTACATTTGAGCTGCAATGAAACCAAATCATCCAATACAACCGATCGTAGAAGTCGTAGCGACTTCGTTGGACTCGTGTATCGCAGCCGCCCAAGGCGGAGCCAAACGCATTGAATTGTGTGCGGCCTTATCGACAGCAGGCATTACGCCCAATAGCGCTTTGCTCCGAGCTGTCAAGCAAGCCGTTGATCTGCCTGTGGCGGTCATGATTCGTCCGCGCGAAGGTGACTTTATATACAATGCAGCCGAAGTGGCGCTGATGGAGGCCGAGATGGAAATGTGCCGCGAGGCGGGTGCCGATGCCTTTGTGCTCGGGGTCTTGGATGAAAAAGGCGAAATCGACCATAAGCTGCTGGCCCATTTCATGCGACGCGCCAATGGGTTGCCTTTGGTGTTTCATCGCGCATTTGATTTGACGTCGGACCATGGTGCTTCTTTAGAAACCTTGATCGATCATGGATGTGTGCGTGTGCTCACAAGCGGCGGCGCTGCGACGGGCAATGCAGGGAAACATGCGTTGTTTGCGTTGGCCGAGCAGTCTGCGGGTCGCATCGAGGTGATGCCCGGGGGCGGTTTGCGCGAAGAGTCGTTTGAGGAAGTGTTGCATCCGCTTATTCACCAATACCATCTCAGCGGTCGCGCCGAGGTTCGGAGCCCTTTTCAAGCGACTTTGTTCGATATGAATCGCATGGAAACCCAAGCCGAAATCATCGCACGGGTCGTCGAAAAAGTAGAAAGCTATTTCAATCGCTCGCAGAATTGAGCGGGGCCTAGTGTCCAAGCAAAGCCTGCAATCGCTGCAACTCGGCTCGATAAAACGGGTCGCGGAGGGCCGTTCGAATCCATAGCTTTTCACTGTTGGTCAAGTGCCAGCTCAGCGAAACATTGCCTTGCTTGTGTTGATTGAGCTGAAAGGTGATCAACTCGATCTTGTCGTTAAAAGTTCCTTGCAAATAGGCAAGCATTTGTTCCCCGTTGTAATCATGTGTCTTGGTGATATTGCCATAGATGCCGCCAATGGGACCACTGATGGTATTGACAATGCTCACACTGGGGTCATCCAAGTCTTTGTTTTTGGGCAGGTCTCTCACCTGTACAATGATCACCCCCGAGGTGTTCTCATTGATCCAATCTTCGAAGGTGGAGATAAATTGCAAGGTGGTTTTCCAACCAAAGTTGTCGCGGATACCTGCATCCATCAACTCGATCACGGGTTGGGTGGGCAAGGTGGTGGTAGGCAACACATAAGGGAAGGTGGCATTCATCCGCAGGGCGCTGATGAACTGGAGGTTGTCGGCCTGATGTGATTTGAATATTTTTCTGAACTCGAGGTCTTCGGGCAATGGATTTTTTTCGCCATTCAGTTTGAATGCGCTGGTCAAATAAGCGATGGGCTGCGAGGAGATGAGCATGCGTCGGCCATCCTTCAAGATAGTGGGCGACAAAATCATCATGGGCATTTGAGCCATGCGCTCAGCCTGCGCGTAATCGATGAGGCGGCGGTCGAAAATGCTCTGCGTATTTCTTCTCAGTTGTTGCTCAAAGGCATATCCGCGGTCGCGTGTGTAGGAGTATGGACC
>JAIYCK010000229.1 GCA_027488055.1 Flavobacteriales bacterium
ACTCTACTGTTCCCACACCTTCATACTTTACAGCTTCTGCCGCTTTGATAGCCGCCTGTCCCATTTTTTCACGCAGTTCATCGGTCATGAATGGCGATGGGGTTTCTTCAACCAATTTTTGATGACGGCGTTGAATCGAGCAGTCGCGCTCACTCAAATGGCAGGCTTTACCAAATTGGTCACCTGCGATTTGAATTTCAATATGGCGAGGTTCTTCAACGAATTTTTCCATGTACATGCCGTCGTTGCCAAAGGCAGCGAGTGCTTCGCGACGGGTTTTTTCCCATGCATCTTGCACATCCTCATCATTGCGACAAATGCGCATCCCTTTGCCACCGCCGCCGGCGGTCGCTTTCATCATAATAGGATATTTGATTTTGTTGGCAATGGCAAGTGCTTCCTCTAGGCTTTCGAGCAATCCTTCGCTGCCGGGAATCGTAGGCACACCAGCATCTTTCATGGTTTGTTTGGCCGAAGACTTATCGCCCATCGCTTCGATCATTTCGGGTGATGCTCCAATGAATTTGATTCCATTTTCCTTGCATACCTTACTGAAGTAAGCGTTTTCTGAGAGAAAACCATAGCCTGGATGAATGGCATCAGCATTGGTCACTTCAGCTGCTGCAATGATGTTAGGGATTTTGAGATAAGAGTCCTTGCTTGGAGGCGGACCAATGCATACGGCTTCATCTGCGAAACGCACATGCAACGAGTCGCGGTCGGCCGTGCTATAAACTGCCACAGTGGCAATGCCCATTTCTTTGCATGTGCGGATCACACGCAGGGCGATTTCTCCTCTGTTGGCTATGAGAATTTTCTTGAACATAAGCGTTTGATATTAGAGAGGAAGTCATAAGAGTGGACCTCCATAGCACCGTTGAAACTTAGAAAGCGAACCTAAACTTAGTTAGGCTCAACCAAGAATAGCGGCTGATCATATTCTACTGGCGTGCTATCATTGATAAGCACTTTGACGATCTTACCAGTCACATCCGATTCAATTTCATTAAAGAGTTTCATCGCTTCGATGATACAGAGCGTATCGCCCGCTTTGATGGTTGAACCTACTTCAACAAAAGCAGCTTTGTCTGGACCCGCTGAACGGTAGAATGTACCTATCATTGGCGATTTCACTTCAATCAAATTGCTTTTTGGTTCTTCAACTGGGGCGGCTGGTGGAGCGGCCACTGGGGCTGGAGCAGCAACTGGTAGCTGTGCTGGAGCCATTTGCATTGTAGGAATAGCTATCTGAGCAACCTCTTGACCCTTTCTTACGGGTTCGTGTGTTTTGATCGTAATCTTAAAGTCTTTCTGTTCGATTTCGACTTCACTCACACCAGATTTTGAAACAAATTTGATGAGATCTTGAATTTGTGTAATGTTCATTTTTTGTATAAAATGAGTTATTTATTTCTATTTAGGAGCTGATTTTGGGTAAAAATAGAGAAAATCAGCGCAATGTTGAATATTTTATTGAGAATCGTAGGCCCACTTCACGTAGACAGCCCCCCAGGTGAAACCGCCCCCAAAGGCAGCAAGAATGATGTTGTCCCCTTTTTTAAGTTGATTTTCCCATTCCCAAAGGCAAAGTGGGATAGTGCCTGAAGTCGTATTCCCATAGCGTTGGATATTGATCATGACCTTGTCATTGCCTACTCCCATGCGTCGGGCAGTAGCATCAATAATTCTCAAATTGGCTTGGTGAGGCACAAGCCAAGCAACGTCGTCAGAGGTGAGGTTGTTTTTTTCCATGATTTCAGCAGACACATCGGCCATGCCCACTACAGCAGCCTTAAATACAGGTTGGCCGTCTTGAAAAACATAATGTTCTTTCGCATCCACAGTAGCATGACTAGCGGGCTTCACCGAGCCACCTGCTTTTTGATGCAAGTATACCTTTCCGTTGCCGTCCGTCTTCAGGATGCTATCTTGAATGCCATTGCCTTCTGTAGAGGGCTCCAGCAGAACTGCTCCAGCGCCGTCTCCAAAAATCACACAAGTAGTACGGTCGGAATAGTCCACGATACTCGACATTTTATCGCCTCCCACCACAATAACTTTTTTGTATTTGCCTGTTTCGATGAACTGCGAGGCAGTCACCAATGCGAAAATAAAACCGCTGCAGGCTGCACCTACGTCGTAACTCCATGCATTGACAGCACCTACTTTGGCGCTGATGATGTTCGCTGTAGCAGGGAATACGTGGTCAGGAGTTACAGTGGCGCAAATAATCAAATCGATTTCTTTGGCGTCGATGCCTTTTTTGGCCAACAAGAGGCTGACAGCCTCGGCTCCCATGTCGCTTGTGCCAAGGCCTTCTCCTTTCAGGATATGCCTTTGTTCAATACCGGTTCGTGATTTAATCCATTCATCGGTGGTATCTACCATTTTTTCAAGGTCTTGATTGGTCAATAAGTCCTTGGGTACATATCCTTGAACGGCTGTGATAGCTGCTTTGATCGCGCTCATATAACTGACATCTAAGGGGTTTGCGCCCATTTGCACGGATCATTTCCCTGCGAATGGGGTGCTAATGTATAGAGAAATTCGAGAGGTTATGTAAATATTAAGGCTCTGTTTCTGAACCGCGAGTACCTGTGAAGGTGATGGCGAGGCAGATACAAGAGGTATGATAGGGTTAAACAAAAAAACCAGCACAGGTGAACCTGGCTGGTTGTCTATTACGATGCCTAATCAGAAGATTAAGCTTCTGCTTCTTCCTTGTTGATCACCACTTTACCTTTGTAGTAAAGCTTGCCCTCGAACCAATGGGCACGGTGGAACAAATGAGGCTGTCCAGTCGTTGGGCATGTTGCCACGTTAGGAGCTTCAATTTTGTAATGTGTTCTACGCTTGGCCTGTCTGGTTTGCGAAATGCGGTGTTTGGGATGTGCCATTTCTCTTTATTTTAAACGGTTTTTACTCTTCTTCTTCTAAAAAAATTCGATCTTCTGGATCTTCGTAGTCCAAGTCTTTTAATGCGGCCCAAGTGGTAGCTGGGGCTTCTGCGATGCTGTGTTTTTCAAGTGCCGCCAAGGTGTCTTGGTTGCAATCAAGTTGCGATGCATGCACATTTTTAGCGGGCATGGATAATTGCGCAAATTCAAACAAATACCTGCTTAAATCGATTTGAAATTCAGCGGGACCTAGGATCAGCATGTCATCCATACTATCATCCGTTTCTTCGCCGAACTTTACCACCAATCGCTGCTGCGTGTGCAGTATTTGCGCCATGGGTTCGCCACAACGATCGCAAGAGACCATAATTTCTCCATCGAGGTTAAAATCGATAAGGATCATGGTTGACTGCTTTTCGAGCATAATAAGTGCTTGAATGTCACTCTGTTGAATGTCGCTAGACTCAAACTGATCAAAGAACGCTTGGTCGAGTACGTATTCGTACTCGTGTTTTCCAGGCTTCAACCCCAAAAATGGGATTTGGTATTCTTTGAGACTGTTGGTACTCATAGTGTGAATCACCCGAAAAAACGGACGGCAAAAGTAATACTTTTTTTCACAAGAACAAGTTTATACTTCAATTTAATTCGTGTGATTGGAGGGATTTGTCATTTTGCTTGATCGGATTCAAGGTTTTTGCAAATCTAAAGCATTGATAAACAGTGGTTTTTAATGATTTGTGAGAGGTTGTGGTGGCCTTTTCTCTTGCATGTCTCTAAGAATTGGCTTAATGGTTGTAAGGGAATTTTGGACATAAATATACATTACATTCGCAGAGATGAAAAGATGGTTGCTAGGAACATTGATGTTGATTGCAGGTTTGGCTCAAGCCCAAACTGATATTGCCGCCAAGGTCAATGAGGCAATCAAGCATTCTGATGGCGTTGCTTTGGCAAAGCTCATGCAGGCTCAAGTGGAGGTTTCGATTGAGGACTTCGAGGGGGCCATCACACGCGAGGAAGCCCAAAAACGTTTGGTTACGTTTTTTAATGCACATCCAGTATCGAATTATTCGCCTAAACACAATGGTACTTCCAAAATGGGAGATCAATATTATATCGGAGATATGAAATCGGGCGATCAGTTGTTCCGTGTCACGGTTTTCGTAAAGAAGACCAAGGACGGCACAAGGGTAAGCCAATTGCGCATTGAAGAGAGTTAGTCAACCGTGCTGATTTGTTGAGCCCCCGGAAACGGGGGCTTTTTTTGGCATTTACACGCGGATCTAAATAGCCTAGAATCATACTTGAGCTTTTCGTTTTTTTAAGGTTAATTTGCAGCATGATGATGGAAAAAGAGGAAATACGAGCTTTTTTGCGCGCTGCCTTGCGCGAAGATGTGGGTGATGGTGATCATACGACTATGGCCACCATGCCGGAGGATGCAATGGGGTCTGCACGTTTGCTCGTTAAAGATGAAGGGGTATTGTCGGGTGTCGGAATCGCCCAAATGGTATTTGAGGAGGTAGATCCCAACTTGCAATTTGAACAATTGTTGCAAGATGGCACTCGCATAGTCAGAGGGGATGTGGCATTCTTGTTACATGGCCATGCAGCGAGCATAACTATTGGCGAGCGTTTAGCTCTGAATATCATGCAACGCATGAGTGGCATTGCCACCAAAACAGCGGATATGAGCCAATTGATAGCCCAAACTTCTTGCAAGTTGTTGGATACGCGTAAAACGACACCCGGATTTCGCTATTTCGAGAAATTGGCAGTACGTCATGGCGGAGGTGTCAATCATCGTTTCGGTTTGTACGACATGATATTGGTAAAAGACAATCACATTGACTATTGTGGTGGAGTGAAGGCGGCTCTTGAAAACGTAAAAAAATACCTAACGGAGACTGGTAAAAATTTGCAAGTAGAAGTCGAAGCGCGCAATATGGATGAAATAAAAGCGATACTCGAAGAGAATATCGCCTTTCGTATTTTATTGGATAATTTTTCGCCTGCAGATTTAAAAGTGGCAGTAGAATATATCAATGGTCGGGTGCTCACTGAAGCCAGCGGAGGGATCGATGAAAACACTATCGCGGCCTATGCTGAAACGGGAGTAGATTTTATCAGTATGGGCGCTCTGACGCATCAAATTTCTAGCTTGGATCTCAGCTTAAAAGCAGTCAAATAGTATGGAGCAAATTCCTCAATGGGTGCATCACATTGCCAAGTGGCCATGGATTCGGAGAACCATCAATGTGTTGAATCGAATCAAACTACCAGGATATCAGGGTTTGTCTATATGGTATGTAACTCGGTTTTTCTTGGAAGCGATGATGAATGGTCAGTTGCCAACGCGCGCTGCGGCCATTTCATTTCGTTTGTTCTTGGCCTTTTTTCCAGCAATGATCTTGCTACTATCGCTCATTCCCTATATTCCAATTGATGATTTTCAGGATAGTTTGTTCGAGGGAATCAGCGGATTTTTTCCAGGCGACACTTTTTCGTTGTTTGAAGATACCTTTCATGACTTGATCAAGCGCAAGCATAGCGCGCTACTCAGTATTGGTTTCATTTTGGTCATTTATTACGCTAGTAATAGTATTAATGCGATCTTGATTGGATTCAATAGCAGTTATTACTTGGAAGAAAAAGGAAATGTCTGGTTGCTCCGATTGGCGAGCATTGTGCTGATTTTTATTTTGGGAATTTTCATGGTGATAGCTGTGGTACTTAATTTATTTAGTGGTGCATTGGTGGGCTATTTGCATGAAATCAAGTTGATTGGTAAGAATGCCAAGTTTGTGCTCGAGATTGTCAATTGGCTCATTTCGGTCGGACTTGTTTATGCCATCATTACAACCCTCTACAATGTGGGAGTGGGCAAGCAACGCCGAAGATGGAGCTTCATCAATGTGGGTGCCACTTTCGCGACAACCATCTTTGTGATCACTTCTTTTGTGTTTGCTTATTTCGTAACACATTTTGGCAATTTCAATAAGCTCTACGGCTCGCTCGGGACCCTGATGGTATTGTTGATTTGGCTCAATTTCAACTGTATGATAGTCTTGATGGGATTTGAACTGAATATGAGTATTCGAAAAGCAAGAAAATCTTCTAAATTGCAACATAAATCGAAATCAATTCCAACACCTATTCGCAATGAAATTAAAAGCAGTTCTTAGCCTATTTGTGATTTTAATCACAGCTGCATGTGCCCAATGTCAAAATGTTTTGGGCAAATGGAAAACCATCGATGATGAAACAGGTAAGCCCAAGAGTGTCGTTGAGATCTACGAATACCAAGGAAAGGTTTATGGCAAGATTGTGCAATTGTTTCGCGACCCAAAGGAAGATCAAAATCCCATTTGCACTGAATGCAAGGACGACAGAAAGGATCAGTATATCATTGGAATGAACATCATTCGCGACATGACACTGACGGACGGCTATTACAAGAACGGTACTATTTGCGATCCTAAAACAGGCAAGGTGTACAAATGTGAAATGTGGCTGAAGGCTGGTGATTCCAATCAATTGGAATTGCGTGGTTATTTGGGTTGGTTTTATCGGACCCAAACGTGGCAGCGGGTCAGCTAAACCTTAATACATGTGTTTGCGAGTTAGACGCTGCCAGGCGTACCTAAACACGATTTTGAAATGTGACCACATGGTGCTCCAAAGTCCGTAGTGTACTCGCATGATTTTCCATCGTTCGATCCAGCTTTGTCTTTGATTTTTTGCTGAGACACCTCCAATTAAAAAATCAGATACAATAATGGCACAATAGGCTGTGCTAGTGGCACTTTTTAAGCAGCGTATGCTCCAGTCAATATCAGCACTGATGCGGTAGTTGAGATCGAACGGCACAGCAATGGATTTGCGCATAAGCATACTTTGGTGAGAAACACACATCCCCATGCGAAAGCTTTTCCAGTTTAATGAGATGGGCGGACGCAGCCGACGAACAGCGAGATGTTGCCCTACTGCATCGATGATGGATGTCTCACCATAGATGCAATCGGTGAAGCCGCCTTGACGAATCATTTCGGAGATCACCTGATTGTTATGCAACAGATCACCCGCATTGAGGAACATGATGAAATCTCCATTGGCCAGGCGAAGCCCTTTGTTCATAGCGTCATATAATCCATTGTCTTTTTCGCTGATCAGAATGTGTCTCTCGCGCATACAGGCGCTAGCGATGGCCACGGTGTTGTCACTTGAGCCTCCATCGATCAGCACATGTTCGATGGCTTCATAATCTTGCTGGGTCACACTTCTAATAGTGGCCTCGATCAGAGATTCGGCTTGGTAGGTCACAGTGATAATGGAAACAAGAGGAAGATGCATCGTGGTAAAATTAGTAAGCCGAGGCGCCGCGCCATCAAAAAAAGTAGTTCATTAACCTTTGACCATTGAATATTTCGAAACCAGATGCCACAGGAATGCCTGAATCTTGCTATGTTTGAGCATGCAGAAGTCGCAAGGAGAATTGACCTACAAGGCATTTGGCCAATGGACGTTGGCAGGAGTCAATACCTGTATGTCTTTGCTGAAGGTGATATTCAAAAGTCGGGGCAAACGGGCAGTTCATTCAACCAAGCAAGCAACCTGCTTTGTGCTAGGGAATGGCCCATCGATGGCCCAATCATTGGAAAAGAACCTTGATCTTTTTCGTTCAGGCGATGTGATGTGCGTTAATTCCTTTGCGTTGAGTGAGGTGTTTGTCACGCTGCGTCCTTTGCATTACGTTATCATTGATCCAGGGCTTTGGTATGCCGACAATGTGTTGGCGCAGCAAACATTTGCGGCCATGGCTGAAAAATGCACTTGGTCCATGCGGTTGTATGTGCCAAGAGAAGCAGCCAATGCGCAAGTATTGAAATCGTTGCGGGAATCAAATCAGAAGATCGAGGTGTATTTCATGAATTACGTAGTATTCAAAGGTTGGAAGCAGGTTGGACATTGGCTTTACAATCGCCAACTCGCCATGCCTCAAAGTCAAAACGTCATGGTGGCGGCTTTGTTTTGGGCGGTGAATGCCGGATACAAGGAGATTGAATTGTTTGGGGCAGATCACAATTGGCACACCCAGTTGGAGGTTGATGCAAACAATGTAGTTTGCACGCGACACGAGCATTTTTATAGCAAGGAGGGTCAGGTTAAATTGGTGCCTTTTTATAAACTAGCAAGTACTAAGGAAACGTTTCGAATGGATGAGATTTTCCATGCATGGGCTAAAGTTTTTGCTGGTTACATGGTGGTAAATGAATATGCGAAGAGCAAAGGCTGCAGGATACAGAATGCCTCCGAGGTTTCCTTTGTCGATGCATTTGAACGAAAACAGAAATCATGACAGAGCTATTCTTGAAGAATCCGATTACACTTTGGTTGAGATGGTTGTATACCGCGATTTGTTTGCGCATGCGATACAGTCACATTACCATAGAGTATATGGCGGAAGTAATTGCTACTGATTTCGGTAAGTACAATACGGCGCGCAAATACAGCAGATTACGCAATGCTTCTTTAGGAGATTATTCTTATGTGGGCCGCGATTCCCAGGTCTATGAGGCACGCATTGGTAAATTCACCTGCATTGGCCCAGGTGTCACGATAGGCCCAGGAGAGCATCCGACGGATCGTGTCTCCATTCATCCTATGTTTTATAGCACCAAAGGTCAAAGCAATCCCGTGATCGTGCAACACGATTCTTTCGAGGAAATGCCTCTTACTCATATTGGTCATGATGTGTGGATTGCGCAAGGAGCCATCCTTCGCAGCGGAGTGCATATTGGCAACGGAGCCATCATTGCTGCGGGCGCAGTGGTGGTGTCAGACATTCCTGCTTATGCCATTGCAGGCGGTGTGCCTGCCAAGGTGATTCGCTATCGATTTGATGAATTGCAACGAGCCTCATTAGAGCGCTTGCAGTGGTGGAATTGGGACGAAAGTACCTTGCGTGAACGGTGCCATGAAATGAATAATGTAGAAATGTTTTTTGCTTCAGATTTTGTGAAGTAACCGAATGTATGTTCGGTTTTTACATGGGATCGACATCTATGACAAGTCTTACTGATTTATGTTCTTTTTGAAGCATTAGTTGTTGCAACTCATGGATGGCTTTTTCCTTCAGTTGTAGGCCCTCGTTGGTTCTATCTAATTTGAAGAATAGCTGTTGTAAATGATAATTGTTGATGCGCGCGATGTATGGCTTTTCAGGTCCCAGAAGACGGTCTTTCAACAATGGATGCAATAATTCGAAGACTGCGCGGGCTGTTGTAGCTACTTGATTTTCTTCTTTGTGTTTGAGGGTGATTTTGATCAAACGGACAAAGGGAGGGTACCCAAAATTTTTACGTTCGTCAATTTCCCTGTGATACATTTTACTGTAGTCGTTTTGTTGGATCAAATCCAGCAG
>JAIYCK010000224.1 GCA_027488055.1 Flavobacteriales bacterium
ATGTCACAAAAAAAGCAACCAAACGAATGATTTTATTCTTGCTCATTTGGCTGGTATAACTCAAGAAACTAGATGAGATCACAGTTTGAGGATGAACTCTCCAAGCACCAAAGGACCTTACAGTGCTGCTCACCTTTCGAGAAAAGAAAGCAGACTTGTTAGTTGGCATTTTGCACACACCATCAAATAATGAGCTAGACAGCTCACTACGCGAATTCATCTTATTGTCATTGGCTTTTTCACCGCCCCATATTGTATAGGGGGCTAGCAGACCACAAACCAATACGAATACCCCACATTTCTTCATCCTCATACGTAACAGAATTTTATTAAAAAATTTCTAGCACAGATATAGATTCTTGTTTAGGGTATTTAGTCTAGATTAAAGTAGATTGGCAGGTTTAATGTTGTTTAACAGTGGTGGACCGTATGCAGTTGTATCTAAATAGTTGTGTAAAACTGAACAATTACACTACTCTTCATTACCTCCTCTTGCGCTCGGAGCTACATACAAGTCCCTCACCTTCTTTTCTCTCCAACATCAATGTGCGCCGCATAGCATGACCTGTGCCAAATAGACAACTGATTGAATATCAGGTGTAATGCATTTTTGGCAAACGGTATTTTTTCCAATTTTCAGAAAAATTGGTTTATTATTGGAAAATCAAGAGGTATGCAGCGAAAAAGCGACTCACAAGACTACATGAAAAGTCACCATGTATTTACTTGCCTAGCTCATTT
This sequence comes from Flavobacteriales bacterium, assembly GCA_027488055.1. Classification (GTDB taxonomy): domain Bacteria; phylum Bacteroidota; class Bacteroidia; order Flavobacteriales_D; family Sanyastnellaceae; genus CANHSF01. The sequence goes on from JAIYCK010000224.1 coordinate 742, forward strand.
ATGAGCATTTTCAGTACTTCTATGACATTCAGAACACACTCTTGAACCGTTTCAGCGGATTGTGGTGTGGTTTTGAGCATTTCCAAAATTCGAATATCCTCTTTGACGAGCTTAACTTGTATTTGTTCTAGACTCGGCTTCATTTGATGTGCCAAACGACTAATTTCCAGAAGGTTCATGGAGGCGATTGCCTTTTCCAAATTGAAAATATGATCGTGTGCAGTCTGAATGAACAAGTCTTTCATTTCCTTCACAATACGCTCATCACCTCTGCTAATTTTCTCGACAAAATCAAGTGAATACAACTTGTTGGAAGCTCCCGACAACGATCCTGTTTTGGGTTGAGCAAGTTTCTGTCCGCCACGCAGCACAATTTGAATTTTGTAGAACAAGTCCGATTCCTCGTATGGCTTGGTGACATATTCGTTCATACCCTCACTTAGATAGAGATCGATATCTTGTTTTACCACATTGGCAGTCAATGCGATGATAGGAGTGTGACAATTAAGGTCTTTACGTATGGTACGCGTTGCTTCTACTCCATCCATGATGGGCATTTGGATATCCATCAAAATCAAATCATACCCCCTAGCCTTTACTGCTTCAACAGCGATTTGGCCATTTTCAGCCTCCTCCACTTCGAAGCCCAAGAATCCCAGTGTCTGACGCGCGATAAACCGATTCATCTCATTGTCCTCCACCAACAAAACGCGGAAGCCTGCATAGCTATTCTGAACCAATTGACGTTCTGCATTGTGCAACAAATCTTCTTCCCCCAATTCGAAATCAATGGCAAATTGTATCGTTGTACCTGCACCTTTGATGCTATCTACTTTGATCTCTCCTCCCATCAACTTGACTAGATCACTGGAGATGGCCATACCCAATCCGGTGCCTTCAAATGCCCGATTGGCGTTGCTTTGCTCTTGCGAAAATTTATCAAAAATACGCGACACAAATTCTGGAGTCATTCCAACACCTGTGTCTTTTACTTTGAAAACAATTTTCTGCACATTGTCAAACTCCTCAAGAACGATGATGCTCAATTCTACTTCACCTTCATTTGTGAATTTGATGGCATTCCCCATTAAGTTAATTAAGACTTGACTGATTCGGGTTTCGTCACCGATTAGGCATGGCGCTATTTGAGGCGCAACTTTAAGTTTTAATTTTATATTTTTCTCAATCGCTTGAGTCTCGAGTATTTGATGAACATGCTCCGCCAATTTTTTCAGTCTAAAAGGCGCAAGCTGCAATTCGAGCTGGCCACTATCAATCTTGGCCATGTCAAGCACATTCTTAATGATGGTCAGCAAATGTTTGGCCGCTGCGCCTGCTTGATTGACGTAGTATACATGATCTGAATTGCCACTTACCTTAGTCAATTGTCGAATCATACCGATAATGACGTTTAGTGGGGTACGAATCTCATGACTCATATTGGCCAAAAACAACTCTTTTGCTTTGGAAGCAGCTTCGGCAAATGTCTTTGCTTGTGCCAGTTCGCGCTCAAGATGTTTTTGTTCTGTAATGTCTAAGTGAATCCCGATGCTACCGATCATTTGCTCCCGATCATTGTAATGAGGAGCCCCACTGATAAGCCACCAGCGCTCTTCGCCTTGCTTATTAAAAACAGGCAATTCATAGCTATCTGTGACGCCCGCTTCACGGGCCAATTGGCGTTCATTAATGATACTTCGATCATTGTCACGAACCAAAAGGTCTGCTGCCTTTTGTCCACGTAACTCCTCCAACATGAATCCGGACATATCACAAAAACTTTGATTTGCAAAAACAATCGTATCCTGATTGTCTACCTCAATCAAACCAAGATTCATATTGGCGATAATGTTGCGGAATTTCTCTTCTTGCAATCGAAGTTGGCGCTCCCACTTTTGTCGATTGCGAATGTTCACCAGCATATGACCAAAAAGGAACAAAAGGCTGGTTTCTTTATCGCTGTAATGATGATGATATCTGACGGAATCAAAACCAATAAAACCGATCAATTCATCTCCATCAATCAAAGGAATAGCCAACAAACTTTTTATTCCTTGTGGTTCCAGAATAGCGCGCAAATCAGCATCTTTCTCATCATTCATGGACGCTAATTCAGGAAAATAAAAGGCCTCACCTTTCCGATGCTTTGCGATCCACTGTGGAAAGAGATCCATCGGTACGTTTTGCTGATTGGCTATTTCCGACTCAATCCCATCGTTGCACCATTCGTGGGTATTGGAAGTCACTTGATTTTCGAAGTCATAATCGAATAAGTAAGCTCGGTCCGCATTTACAAATCGTCCCATCTTTTCCAAGGAACTATTGATAGTGGCCTCTACTTCATTCAGATCCAAATTGATGTAGGTGGAAGCAATATCAATCAAGGCTTCTTGAAGAAGTAATTCTTGATTCAGTAAGTGTTCATTGGCTTTGCGTTCGCTGATATCGCGTGAGTTTGCAATCACAAACTTCTGACCATTGATCTCATATAAATTAACCGTTACCTCTACTGGAAAAGTGAATCCAGATGTTTGATTGATATTAATTCCCTCTAGGGTAATCCGTTTGTTGATCTCTAAATGCTGCAAGTGAGCCCGCCAATTGGCCGAATCGTGAAAAATTGTCTCGATGTCACTGACATTATAATTTGTGCAATCCGCCATGGCGATACCCAAACGCTCGGACGCCACCTTGTTGATATAGTATAATTGTCCAGATTCTAATGCAATTTGAATGGCATCAGATGAATTATCAATCAGTCGTTGGAGCAATTCCATTTTGCGATTGGTATCTTGCAATAAGATAGAGGCTTGCCTTTTTTCGGTGATGTCCAGTGCCAACGCCACGAATTCAAAACGATCGTTGATGATTTGCAACTGCGTACTTTGTCCAATCCATTTCGTTTTACCCGATTTCGAAACAATTGGAAATTCCATATAAATCGAACTCGACTTTGAAATCAACTGTTGTTTGAATGACTTGTTGATCTCACTGCGCATTTCTTGCGGCACCAAATCAATCAGCGACATGCGCAAAAGCTCTTCAACTGTATACCCCGTCACCCGCTCTGCGGCGGGATTAGCAAATGTCATGACGCCATGTTCGTCCAACTTATAAATGACATCGGAAGCTGCCAATAAGGTAGCTTTGTAGTCTTCTTCTGACTTTTTAAGTAAGCTTGTTTTTTCTCTGAGTTTGGAAAGTAAAACCTTGATTTCATCGCTGTTAATCTCGATATTCTTGATAATATGCAAAAAATCAAATGTCGCATCATGAATAGCAAAGTCGGTAAATAGCAGTTGTCTCTCCTGTAGTTCATTTACATTTTGAATCCACGGCGAACCCACAAAAAAGAGGGTATTGGAATTGGTTTGAATCACCCATTGCCCTCGAAATCGTAGCGAAGAGGTGGAATAGAGCATAATAAAAACCTCACCTTTTGCAGCGGCAAGGTTTTGAAAAGAAAAGCTCTCGGCATGGGGACGTTCGATCAAAAACAAATTGTACAACTGCTGACCCTCGAGGTCTCCAAGCAACTTGCGTGCGCTTCGACCC
>JAIYCK010000238.1 GCA_027488055.1 Flavobacteriales bacterium
AGCAAAGCGCAGGATATTTTTGGGACGTTCATAGCAATCGTATTTCTCACTCCCTATATCGGAGGCCTCTTAGCCGACCGCGTTTTAGGATTGAGTAAGGCCATTACCATCGGTGGAATTTTGATGGGAGTCGGTTATTTGATCATGTTTTTCAAAGGTGAAACAGCCTTGTTCATTGGCATGGCGTTGGTGATTGTGGGCAATGGTTTTTTCAAACCTAATATTTCAACCTTACTAGGTAATATTTACAATGATCCGCAATACAAAGATTTGAAGGACTCGGGATATAGTATTTTCTATCTCGGGATCAACGTGGGGGCATTTATATGCAATTTTTTTGCAGCGTATCTGAAGAATAAGTGGGGTTGGGGATACGCATTCGGAGGAGCAGGAATAGGCATGTTCATTGGGCTCATTGTTTTTTGGGCTGGGATGAAGCATTACAAGCATGCTGATGTGATCAAACCAACCAAACCTGGAGACATGTCGGTGCTCCGTATTTTGTCGGTCACCATTTTGCCAGCCATTGTGGCTGGATTCCTTGGTTGGAATATCCCAGGCAATCTGCTGGGATCAGACTCGAATGATGCATTTATTTTTGGTGCAATGCCGGTGGTGTTTTATTTCATTTTCATCATGCTGAAGGCACCTGCAGAAGATCGCAAGCCGATGAGCGCTTTGATGGCCATTTTTGCGGTGTCTGTGATTTTTTGGGCTATTTTCAAGCAGAACGGAACTACACTCACCTTGTGGGCGAAGCGATATACAGACCGGGAACTGCCTCAGCAATTGCAGGCCCCGGCTGATTCCTTGTATCTGCTAGAGAGTGTCACATTCAAAAAGAGCGAACAGGAGCTCACGGATCATCATTTTCGCAAGGTCAAGGATGCTGATGGTCAAAGCGTCAAAGGAGAGGATTACCCAGCTTACTTTAAGAATTACGGCGAAAACAAGCCGCTGCCGCAAGAAGGCGAGACCGTAAAACTCATATCGACCGAAATTTTTCAAAGTGTGAATCCGTTTTTTGTGGTATTCCTCACGCCCGTGGTGGTATGGCTTTTTTCTTTTTTGCGCAAGCGTAAGAAGGAACCGTCTACTGCCAGCAAGATGCTCATCGGGGTTTTATTCACAGCACTCTCTGCAGTGGTGATGATTGTGGCCGTGCATGTGAGTTTCAACGGATCCGAGAAGGCAATTCCCGCCTGGCTGATCGCCAATTATGGTATCATTACCTTGGGCGAGTTGTGCCTGAGTCCAATGGGTCTCTCGCTGGTCTCAAAACTCAGTCCACCGCGCTTGACAGCCTTGATGATGGGCGGTTGGTTTCTTTCCACTTCGTTGGGCAATAAACTATCTGGTATTATCGCTACTACCTGGGATGGCTACGAGGATAAATCAGGGTTCTTTTGGACTAACTGTATCATTGGTTTATCGGCAGCGGTTATTCTGCTGTTTTTCTTGAAATGGCTAAATGGGATTATAAAGGAATACAATGCCTAAATTTGAAACCGTTTTAGCGCTGGTATAGATGAGGATTTCGATTTTGTTACTTAAGACCTATGTGGGGCCATTTTGTGTGACCTTCCTAGTGGCTATGTTCATTTTCGAGATGCAATTTATTTGGGTTTGGCTGGATGAAATTCTTGGCAAAGGCCTCAGCACCTGGGATATTTTCAAGTTGCTTGTTTTTGCATCTGCGCGTGTGGTGAACATGGCATTGCCGCTTGCAGTGTTAATGAGCAGTATTATGGCCATGGGAGCGTTGGCCGAAAGCAATGAACTTACGGCCATCAAGAGTGCTGGTGTATCATTGGTTCGGATCATGAGACCGCTCATCTTCACGAGCATAGTAATTTCCATTGTGGCTTTTGTTTTTGCGAATAACATTTGGCCCGTTTGTAATCTCAAACTCAAAACATATTTATTCAATCTCACCAAGCAGCGCCCCGCGCTGAGTCTTGAGGATGGAGTTTTCTACAATGGCATTCAGGGTATTAGTATTCGGGCTGGGCACAACGACATGGAGCAAGGTGTTTTGCGCGACGTGTTGATCTACGATCACAGAGGTGGAGAGCGTGAAAATCGAACCGTAATTCGAGCTGAGTCGGGAAGAATGCAACAGACGGAAGACAAAACCTACATGATTCTCACGCTTGAGAAAGGGGAGAGTTATGATGAACAAAAAGAGGCGCAAGGATCCAACAAAAAGAAAGACTACCATTACGGTCATGTGCATGGTAGTTTTGATGAGATGACGCTCCGCATCGATCTCAGTTCGCTGAAATTTTCGGGAGCCAATGAGGACCAAATGAAAAACCCGGCCGAAATGATGACCATTCGTCAACTGAATGTGGCGATTGACAGCCTCATGCATCAAAGAGATACCTTGCATTCTCCGCATATGATAGCCCAGCAGACAGCTTATCAATCGGCACTAAAAAATGCCAACGACAGTCTTTCAATTGGTGCGATGCCCTTGTTTGATCAATTGGGAATGGATCAAAAAGTGAATGCGTTGGGCAGGGCGCGCGAGCATTCACGCAAGGCAAAAGATCAACTCATTCGTTTCAAGGAAGAATTAGCAGGTAAGTCTAAAATGATCAATCGGCACAAAATTGAATGGCATCGGAAGTTTTTTCTTGCTGTTGTGTGCTTGGTTTTGTTTTTCATCGGAGCTCCGCTTGGAGCCATTATTCGCAAAGGAGGAATCGGGATGCCCACTTTGATCGCATTGGGATTGTTTATAGTGTATCAGTTGCTGACCATGGCTGGCGAGCGGATGGCCAAAAACCAGATTGTGGAGCCATGGGTAGGAATATGGCTCAGTACCTTCTTGTTGTTCCCGCTGAGTGTGTGGATATTTTACAAGGCCACGCGCGAAGCGAGATTATTTGATGGGGATGGCTTTATGCGTGTATTCAAAAAGATGGTCTTATTATTCAAAACTAAAAAGCCCGAGGCGAGCTTATGAAAGTGCTTCAACTTTGTCTTAAACCACCATTGCCCGCCAAAGACGGGGGGTGCATTGCCATGAACAATATTACTATGGGATTATTGGAGGCAGGACACTCGGTCAAAATTTTGACCATCTTCACCCAAAAACACGATTTTGTGCCGGAGGAATTGCCCGCTGAATACGTGGATAAAACCGAAATCGAAGGAGTTTACATCGATACACACGTCAATATAGTAGATGCCTTTGCAAATTATATTACCAGTGATTCCTACAATATTGCGCGTTTTTTTAGTGCCGATTTTGATATCAAATTGACTCGCTTATTGAAATACAATCGATACGACGTCATACATCTCGAGAGTTTATTCATGACGCCTTATTTGCCCACGATTCGGCGCAACTGCAATACACCTGTGGTGCTGAGATCACACAATTTGGAGTTTGTAATCTGGGAGCGAATCGCTAAAGGAACCAAGAACTTTTTCAAAAGAGCCTATCTCAATTACTTGGCTAAAAAAATGAAAAAGTATGAAATCAGTATGCTCAATTATGTAGATGGCATCGCAAGTATCAGCGATGAAGATCGCCAGCGATTCTACGATTTGGGCATCCAGCGCCCAATTCGCACGATTCCATTTGGCATCGATTTACGAAACTACCCCATTCATGCATCCACTCCATCCGAGGTTGCCTTATTTCATATTGGTGCCATGGATTGGGGGCCGAATATTGAAGGCATCCAATGGTTTTTGGATAAAATTTGGATGCGTATTCACAATGAGTTTCCAGACTTGAAGCTATACTTGGCGGGACGAAATATGCCGATTTCAAATATGCCTGTGCTGCCCAATGTGATCTATTTGGGTGAAGTAGAGGACGCCATTCAATTCATGGAATCCAAAAAAATCATGATTGTGCCACTGCTTAGTGCAGGTGGCATTCGGGTCAAGATCATCGAAGGACTCGCATTGCAAAAGCCAGTTATCTCCACCTCGCTTGGCGCTGAAGGATTGGAGTGTGTGCATGGCGAGAATATTTTTCTTGCGGATTCACCCCAACAATGGCTAGATGCCATCGGTGAGCTGCTGAATAATCCCAATCGAATGGAGGAGATGGGTGAGGCGGGCAGAGCCCATGTGCGTGCCTATTTTGATATTGCGGGTATCTCCAAAACACTCGTTAACTTCTATAAAGAATTGAGAAGGGAATGAAGCTTTTTGTACTTCTGAGCAGGGTGCCTTATCCTTTGGAGAAAGGAGATAAACTTCGAGCGTATCATCAATTAAAAGAATTGGCAAAATCGCACGAGGTTTTTTTGTGTTGTTTGAGTGATAGGTCGCCAGATCCAATCGCTTTGGAGCATCTCGAACAGTTCATTTCTCATGTGAAAGTAGTGCGGTTGAGTCGATGGAAGCAAGCGCTTCAGTTGATTTCAGGCTTGTTTGTCGATTTGCCTTTTCAAGTTTTGTATTTCAAGCAGCGCAAGGCCATGCATGAAGTGGAGGCACTTGTTCATGCCTTTCAACCCGATCATATTGTATGTCAGCTTGTACGAACATCAGAATACGTCAAAAATATTTTTCAGTATCCCAAATCAATAGACTATCAAGATGCGCTGAGTGCGGGATATAAAAGGCGTATGTCTACTGTTCCAATCTGGCAACGCACTCTTTTCATGGAAGAGTCGGCGCGGCTCAAGAAATACGAGCAATTGGTGTTTGAATATTTCGATTTCCATTGGATCATCTCTGATCAAGATCGTCAGCTGATCAATCATCCTCAGCGCAATCAAATTCTAGTGGTGCCAAACGGCGTAGACACTGCTTATTTTACACCGGTTGCTACGACCAAAAAATTTGATTTGGTGTTTGCTGGGAATATGGGGTATGCACCCAATGTGGAATGTGCCAAACGGATTGCCTTGCAAATCCTACCCCTTATCCAACGATCACGCCCCCAAACGACCCTACTCATTGCGGGTGCAGAACCCACTGGGGAAGTCAAAAGCCTAGCCTTTGCGTCTGATACTATCACGGTCTCAGGATGGATGGATGATATTCGCAACGCCTACAGAGACTCCCGCATGCTGATAGCTCCAATGACCATAGGTAGCGGTATGCAAAATAAAATTTTGGAAGCCATGAGTTGTGAGCTGCCTTGCATTACTTCATCCCTTGTAATGGGTGGATTGGGAGTGCACGTTGAAAGTCCGATTGTGGTGTGCGAGTCCGATGAAGAATTTGCTCAAACAGCGATCGAACATTTGGAGCAAAAAGAACGTTCGGCAGATTTGGGTGTTGAATCGAGGCTTTTTGCAATCCGTCATTTCAGTTGGAGTTCACAATTGAATGAATGGATACAAAAAATAATTCAATGACAAAGACGGCCATGGACCGTCTTTGATTGTAGCTGATCTTTTGATCAAAAATGCCTTGAATATTTATCGTATAAGTGTCACCGTTCCCTCGTGAATCTTGTTCAAGGTTTTGTTGTTAAAGGCTAATTCAACGACCCATGTGAATACGTCAGTATGCAAATAGTATCCTTCATTCTTGTTATTTCCAAGCCATTGTAGTTCGGGATTGTCGGTTTCAAAGATGATTTCACCCCATTTGTTTTTAACATAAAATCGATAGGATTGAATGTCCTCTTTGTTGCTGAATACAGGTCCAAAAGTATCATTGATTCCATCTCCATCAGGTGTAAAGGCATTGGGCATAAACGTGAAGAATGTATTGTCGATTTGAACTCCTTCCACATGCTTATCTGTGCAGCCAAATTCATTTTGAGCAGTCAATGTCACGGTATAAAAACCACCGCCCGTGTATTCATGGACAGGGCTTGCCAATGTGGAATAGCTATCATCACCAAAGTTCCATTGATATTGCACCGCCCCTTGACTGGCATTTATAAATGCGACATCCAACTCATAGAGTACTTCGTCATCAGGTAAGAAGGTGAATTGGCTTACTGGTGTGCTGTAAACTTCAATCATATCTTCAAAATGCGATGTGCTTTGACAACCATGTTCCGAGGTTGCGATCAACTGAACATCATACATGCCAGTGTGCTCAAACACCACAGTGGGGAACATTTCAGTGCTGGAGGCCCCATTCGAAAAACTCCAATTCCAGCTTACGCCTTCTTCAGTTGTGTTGTCGAAATTGATGGTCAATGGAGGGCAGCCATTCATGGCTTCAGGCATGATGTCAATGAGAGGTAGTGGATGAATTTCATACAAGGAGGAGGCCTCATTGATGCAACCAAACGCATTGAATACGACTAGATTAATATCGTATTCTCCTACATTGTCAAATTGAAAAGCGGGCTCCGTCTCATTGCTTACAGGGCCTCCATTCACGTACCATTGATAATTATCTGTCGCATTTGCAAAGACACTGGTCTGCACAGGTTGTTGCGGAATGCAGCTTTCATTGTGGTCCAAGGCCATCACCAATTGTGGTTGTGGCAAGACGGATATTTCTGATGTTGCATTGGCTGTGCAGCCGTGTTCGCTTGTCGCTGTGAGTGTGATGGTTCGGTTGATCGGAGCATCAGAGCTGTTGACATAGGTAAAGCAGGGTAAAACCTCATTGCTTGTCGAACCTGTGCCACTTGTCCAAAGGTAGTTTTCTGCATTGATGGATGCATTTTCTGGACACACTTGCCACGGGCTGCATGCCTCTGTGTTTTGTAAATTGATTTGCGGGATAGGCAACTCGTGAATCGTGATCCCCAAACCTGCGCTCGCGGAGCATCCATTGATGTCGTATGCGGTAGCATTAACAAGATACGTACTTGGTAAATCGAATTGGTGAGATGGCGAGGTTCCATTGGCTTGCCCTCCGTCGCCAAAATTCCATTGAATATTGGTAATGTTGCCGGTAGTGGCTTCATCGAAATGCATGGTGCTGCCTGGACAGCCAGATATAGCGTCTGCTCCCAACACCAGCGTGGGGGAAGCTAAAACGGTAATCATTACTTCCGTCGTATCATAGCTGCATCCATCATCTGCATACAAGCGGACCAGATGGTTGCCTGCATTTTGGAAAACATAGTTTGGACTTTGAGCGATGGCGAAATCTGAATTGCCATAATCGTAATAGAAATTGTTTGCTCCTGTGGTCTGATTATTAAAATTCACGAACAAGGGCGAGCAACCGGAGGTGACACTTGGTTGCAAATTCATCGTCACCGTATTGGGCAGCACATGCACTGTGCTCGACATACTGTCTGCTCCGCATGCATTGACAGCAATCAATTGAATGACAAAATCAGCTGATTCTTCGTCAGTGACATACACATTGTTTTCTGGAGTAGTGGCCGATGTGGTTTGACCATCTCCCAAATTCCAATGGTAGGAAGTGGGATTGCCAGCAGACAAGTTCATGTATTGAGTGGTCACGGGTGAACACTGCGAACTCAAATCCGTCGCAAACATGGCCGTGGGCCTTGGATGGATGGTCACTTGCATTGTTTCAGAGTCTGTACCGCATTGGTTAGTCACTGTCAATGCAATTGGCTGAATACTGATGACTTCTTCCGTCGTCAATACCACATTGGAAGGAGATACTGTATTGTTAAATGAGCCATTGATAGTCCATTGGTATGCAAGGTCAGCACCTGCGGATTGATTATTCAATGTGACTGAAAGAGGACTGCAACCTTCGGATACATTCATACTGAATGAGGCCGTAGGCAATGAGGTAATTTCAATAGATTGGGTACTGGTATGTGAGCAACCCAACGCATTGAACGCCGTAAGTTGAACTTGATAAATACCGGGTAAATTGTAATCCACTGTGGGATTGCTTGCGCTGGATGTTTCACTATTTCCAAAGCTCCATTGGAAGGTTGTGGCAGAGGAAGAGTTGTTTTCAAACGGCACAGGTGTGTTTTGGCAAGCTACTTGGGGCATCTCGAAATTGGCCTCTGGCCATGCAGTCACATGAAGAGAAGCAGATGCTGTAGCGTGACAACCGCGTGCGTCTGATACATCCACACTCAAGGTTATATCTTCCTCCGGTGTGGCAATGGGATTCGCAATCTGATCGTTGTTCAATACTTCCTCGTCGTCGTCATCATCGTC
>JAIYCK010000039.1 GCA_027488055.1 Flavobacteriales bacterium
TCAACAATCAGCAAGGTCTTGAAATGTCCACAGACATTTGTCTTTCAGCGGGCTGTTACACGCTCACAATGATCGATCAATACGGTGACGGACAAGGCTTCACCAATGGAAGCTACGCATTGCACAATTCAGATGGCACGGTCCTCGGAGAAGGTGCAGGCAACTGGGGTGCCGACAACATTCACAACTTCTGTTTGGAAGATCTGACACCAGTGGGCTCTGCTCCTGTCGCATCATTCAGCATTCAAGACAACAGTGTCTGCCGAAATACGCAGGTGGATTTCACCAATACGAGCACCAATACACCCACGACATACAGTTGGACATTCGAGGGCGGCACGCCTGCGACCAGCACACAAGCCAGTCCACAAAATGTAGTTTGGGCTACCAGTGGCACTTACGATATCACTTTGATCGCCACCAATCAATATGGCTCTCACACATATGTATGCGCCGATTGCATGACTGTTTTTGCAAGCAGCACGGTTACTCTAACCGCCAACAATCCACTTTGTTCCACTGGTAACACCGGAAGCATCGTGAGCAATGTGGTGGGCACAAGTCCGTATGTGTTTGCATGGAGCAATAGCGGCACAGGTACGAGCATCACCAATTTGGCTGCTGGCAATTACAATGTCACAGTAACCGATGGCAATGGCTGTACTTCCACAGCAAGCGCTGCACTCACTGTTCCTGCCGCATTGGCGATTACAGGTGCAGTCACACAACCGACCTGTACAAGTAGCAGTGGATCGATCACCGTCTCCGCAACAGGAGGCACTGGAACACGCACATTCAGCTGGAGCAATGGAGCATCTGGCAGCACGCTGAGCAACCTTTCTGCTGGCACCTACACTGCCACGGTAACAGACGCCAATGGCTGCACTGCATCGATGAGTTTCACTGTCAATAGCATTTCTGGAATTTCGATTTCAGGTACGATCACCCCTATTTCATGTGCATCCTTCACAAATGGAGCGATCTCAGTTGTCGCTACAGGTGGAATCGGAAATAAGACTTTCACTTGGAGCAACGGTGCATCCGGCGCAAGCATATCAAATCTTTCCGCTGGAAATTATGTGGTCACTGCAACAGATGCAGCAGGCTGCACGGCCACAAATACATTCACACTGGTGGCACCCGCAGCGATTACTTTAACAAGTAACATCGTGCATGCTACTTGTCATGGAGGTACTAACGGAAGCATCAGCGTCACAGCCACAGGTGGAACAGGCAACAAATCGTATAGTTGGAGCAATGGAATGACAGGATCCAGCATTTCAAATCTCGCTGCTGGGATCTACAATCTAACTGTGACGGATGCCAATGGCTGTATCAAGTTGCAATCTTTCACTGTAAACCAACCGCAACCTTTGGTGACAAACCTTACCGAATTTGATATTGCTTGCAGCGACGAATTTGGCTCCGCGATGATGGCACCTTCAGGAGGCACTGCACCATACAGTTATGCATGGAGTGCGGGTGGCAACACAGCTGCCATCAGTGCGTTGTCAGTTGGAGAATACACAGGCACTGTGACCGATGCCAATGGTTGCGCTGCATCTGCGTCTTTCACCATCACTGCAAGTTCTGCTTTATCGGTTGCGATTAGCAAAATGGATATTTCATGTCATGGAGCAGCAGATGGAAGTGCGATTGCATTGTCCAATGGCGGCACAGGTATTTATACCTACGAATGGAACAACGGCGCAACTGCTGCCAATATTCTAAACTTGCAAGTAGGAACAATTGGTGTCATCGTAACTGATAGCAACGGTTGTCAAGGCACAGCCACCGCAGTGATTACAGAACCAGAATTGTTGAGTGTGGCTATTTTCAAGCAAGACGAACAATGCTTTGGAATGCACAACGGAAGTGCCACAGCTACTGCATTGGGTGGAAGTGCCCCTTACACCTTCACTTGGTCGAATGGCGAAAACGCTTCCACTATGATCGGATTAACGGGCGGTACTTACAATCTAATCGTGGCCGATGCCAACGGTTGTATGGTGAGCGAATCCATCTTGATTGAATCTGCCGAACTCATGATTGCGAGTACCATGTTGCTATCAGAAGAAACATGTGATGGCAATGACGGCGCTGCCTTGTTGGTGATTGAAGGCGGAAGCCCCGGTTATTTCACCTCATGGAGCAATGGTACTTCAGAGATGCTACTAGAAGGAGTATCTGCTGGTACCTATATGTGGAATACCACTGATATCAATGGTTGCACAATCAACGGTCAGGTAAATATCCCATACGATTGCGTCATCGAAATTGCGCCTACCCAACTCACGGATGAGTATTGCAATGCCGTTGATGTGGCCATCAATCAAATCATCTACTGCAACGAAGTAGCGGGTGCAGAAATGTATGAGTGGCGCTTTATCAACTCAGCAGGATCGATTGTATCAGATGAATATACTCTTGGTACTGCATTTTATACCTCTCAGATCCCTGGAGTGGTAGCAGGTAGTTATTACGCTGTGATGGTAAAAGCTTTGGTAGCGGGCGAATGGGGACCTTTTGGCGCCACTTGTGGATTGACTATCGCTGGTGAATCGGAAGTTGTATTGCCTGGATTGATTGAAGAAGATTGTGGATCCATCATTACTGAATGGGGTCACATCATTCATTCCAACATCGTACCCAACGCCATCAATTACCAATGGCATCTCACTGGTCCGAATTATGATTGGACGACTTACACAACAGTTCCACTTTTGGTCATCGAATCAGCGATGCAATTGGAGTTGGGCATCACCTACTTCCTAGAAATGCGTTGTGCAATGGGCGACAACACCTTCACCGACTGGGGTCCAAGTTGTTCGATCACTATAGAAGTAGTGGGTGACGTGGATGACCTATATGCAGACGCAGGTATTGTCAATGTGTATCCGAATCCAAGCAATGGAGAGGTGATCTACTTCAATATCCCAAACAATACGATCGTAAAAGACATTGCATTGTTTGGCATGAATGGACAAATCGTGCAACGCTTCGATACTGCGCTTGATAGCAAAAATGGGACTGTGCAAGAATTGCGATTCAGCCGAACCTTGCCGACGGCCATCTACATACTCCGTTATGAGTTCAATGGCATATTGAACGAAGAAAAGCTTATGGTGCAGCAATAAGCGACTCGCCTGTCACCCTCAGGAATGAGCCTTTGCACTTAATGAGAAGGGTGGAGACCAAGTTTCTTGGTCGTAGTAGAAAGCCCGCTGTCTTCGGATGGCGGGCTTTTGAATTGATAGATCTGAGCGAATCGACAATCAGACTGCAGCGCTCAGACGCTGAAAAAAATCAATCATCAGCACGACGCACCTCCCTTCGAAATCGGCGGTTCTGTCGTTTCATTTTATTGTGCTCATGGTCACTGACATGTCCATTGCGGGTGGCTCTCCTTTGCGTTTTGTGATATCTCTCCTCTTTCTCGCGCAACTCTTCCGATTCCGTTTTATCGATCTTACCCTCTTTCTTTAGTTCCTCCAGTTTCTGTTCTGTTCGATCGTGCTTGCGCTGCTGTCGGCGTTGGCTTCTTTGCGCGCTGCAGGTGTGATGGAAGAATAAAAACAGGATCACACTGACTGCTGCAATTGTATTTCTTTTGATGTGATTCATTTAAGATTGACTTATTAATTTTAAATGTCTATTCCATAGATCGTGCAAAAAATTTCATTTGCGGTCGCTCTTTCATTTCGAAATATGTAAATGGAAATTCATCCCTTCTTTGCTTCATGCATATCGCGTCATTCTGTTTTCGCGGCAAAACCCATACAGACGTATACCCAATTCCTTGCAATAGTCCACAGCCAGACTCGAAGGCGCGCTGACCGCTGCCAAATGAGGAATCCCGGCGGCAAAGCACTTGTATACGATTTCATAGGATACACGACCACTCACAGTAAGCAAGCGCGCCGAAGTCAACTGATCGGAGAACAAGAGTGACCCGATTGTCTTGTCCACTGCGTTGTGTCGACCGATGTCCTCGCCCATGCTCAACAACTTTCCATTGGTATCAAAAGCGGCAGCACCGTGGCAACCACCAGAAGTGAGATACGCATTTTGGATTTGTGCCATGGACTGCATGGCTTCCCACACCCGTTCCGGTGTAAATTCATGGTGTGCATCTAAATGACCCTCCACGATCGGTAATTCAGTGGTGCCGCAAATTCCACAACTCGATGAGGACAGCATTGTTCGCTTGGTCAATACCTCCCGATTCAATTGTTCGGTCGGTATGTTAAACCAGATCTGATCGATATGGTCGAACCGATTTTCAGATACCATTCTAAAGGTCGGTATCTCAGGTGTTCTATAGACTCCTTCGGTGAAGAGCATGCCACACGCAAGCATGAGCTCGTCACCAGGTGTCTGCATGGTCAAACTAAAAATCTCTTGATTGATATAGATACTCAAAGGATGCTCAATGGTCAAAGCATCAAGGACAGTTTGCACTTGTCCTGATCGCCATTGCAATCCTTCATAGGCTCTAATTTTATTTTGCATGACCTACGAAAGTCCATTAATGACACCTTGATTGTCGATGTCCATGCCTTCGCTCGCAGGCACTACAGGTAGTCCTGGCATGCGCATGATGTCGCCCAAAATGGGTATGATGAAACCAGCGCCGACTGCAAATTCAAATTCACGCACTGTCACTGTGAATCCTTTGGGTCTGCCAATTTTACTTTCATCATCACTGAAACTCTTTTGTGTTTTGGCCATGCAAATAGGAAGCTCGCTGAGTCCCAATCGATCGATGATGCGCAAATCGGTTTCGGCATCTTTGGTGTATTGAACTCCATCGGCGCCATAAATTTCTTTTGCAATCTTTTCGATTTTGTTCTTGACGGTATCCTTCCAATCGTACAACGGCTGAAATTTATTGGTGCCCTTTTCAATTTCGTTGACTACGGCTGTAGCCAAATCACGCATGCCCTCGCCACCTTGGGCAAAGCCGCGAGCGACCACCGCTTCCACTCCAAGCGTTTTACATTGTGAAATGACAAAGTCAATTTCCTCTTGGGTATCCGTGGGGAAATGGTTGATGGCCACAGTCGGATTGATGCCAAACTTTTTGCAGTTTTCGATGTGTTTGGCCAAGTTTTCAAAACCATTGGTCACACGTTCCATCGAAGCAGTGTTGTACTCTTCCTTTTTGGCACCGCCATGGTGACGAAGCGCACGGATGGTCGCAACCAAAACGATAGCGTCTGGAGCTAGATCACCATATCCACACTTGATGTCCATGAATTTTTCAGCACCTAGATCGGCTCCAAAACCCGCTTCAGTGACCACATAATCGGCCAAAGAAAGACCTGTTTTGGTAGCTATGATCGTATTGGTGCCCTGCGCGATATTGGCAAAAGGTCCACCGTGGATAATCGCGGGATTGCCTTCTAGCGTTTGAACTAAATTGGGAAGAA
>JAIYCK010000167.1 GCA_027488055.1 Flavobacteriales bacterium
ACTGGTCTTAGTCCCCTTTGCAATTAAACAACCCTTTATAAAATCCATTGAAAATGAAACCAACCCTACTCCCTATTTTGCTGGCCTTCGTGGCCTTCGGCTCCCTGCACGCCCAAGACAGTTGTGAAAGCCCCATTGTTGTGATCGAAGGAATCAATGATGGCAGTGTAATGGCTGCTTCAGAAATACCACTGCCCAGTCACTGCATGGGCCTCAATGGCGGTGAATTGTTTGGATGGTATAGTTACACAGCGACCTATGACACCACCATGACTGTGACCACGCATTTGGACGCCAATGTGGGGTTGGACACCCGCATCAGCATATTCAGCGGCACTTGCGGATCGTTGGTTTGCCAAGGCTTTGCAGATGATGACGGTGGTAATTTCCTATCAGCTGCCTCTTTTGCCGCTGTCGCTGGAACAACTTACTACATCGTTTTTGATAGCTTCTGGGGCGCTCCAAACACCACTTCCCCCATTGAATTCGAAATCCACCAAGGCTTACCTGTGAATACCGGAGGCGGTGGAGGCGGCGGAGGCGGTGAACCACCTGTCTACCCTACTTTAATCACCTTTGATGCCGCACCTGTTATTAGTTCGGGGTATAGTGAATGCATTGTAGACATGAACAATGACCACTTGGATGATATCGTATTTGTGAATGGCAATAACATCGAAGTGAAGTATCAGAATGCCGATGCCACTTTTACCACGCAAAGTTTCAACGTCGGTAACGTAACCAATGGTCCTTCTTGGAGCATTGCCGCGGGCGATTTGGACAACAATGGGTACAACGACCTCCTTTATGGCGGTGGCGGCGGTGCAAGCATCATCATGGCCAACGACGATGGCAGTGGATACACCCATTTCAGCGACAACCAATACATTTTCTCGCAGCGCACCAACATGATCGACATCAACAACGATGGCATTTTGGATGCCTACGTATGTCACGATGTGGACGCCAACGTCTATTACCTCAGTGACGGCAATGGCGGATTCACCTACAACCAAGGAGGTTTGGGTGAAAATGGAGGTAATTATGGTTCCGTTTGGATCGACTATGACAATGATTGCGACATGGATTTATTCATCGCCAAATGCGGAAGCGATAATATTGACCAACTGCACCGCAACGATGGCAATGGCAATTTCACCAGTGTAGCGCCAGCAGCAGGCATCAATGATGGCACCGAATCATGGTCATCGGCATGGGCGGATTATGATAATGACGGCGACATGGATGCTTTCATTGGGGCATCAAGCACATGGAACGGAAGCCATAAGTTCTATCGCAATGATGGCGACGGTACATTCACCAACATCACCGAAGGTTCTGGTTTTGATACCATTCCAGGCACAGGCATTGAAAACATGCCGGGTGATTTCAACAATGATGGATTTGTAGACGTATTGGGAATGGGAGGTAATTTCATGCTCAACAATGGCGACATGACCTTTACACCTGCCGATTGTCCATTTTATTTTGGTCCTGCGGGCGATCTCAATCACGATGGTTACCTCGACTTCTTTAGTGAAAACTCCATCTACTACAACACGATGGAAGGCAACAATTGGTTGATCGTAAGTACTGTCGGAACAGAAAGTAACAAAAACGGCATCGGCGCCCGCATCATGGTGAACAGCGCCTTGGGCAGTCAAATTCGCGATGTGCGCAGCGCAGAAGCATTTAGCCCCATGCAAACCATAAATGCACATTTTGGATTGGGACAAGATACGCAAATCGAAAGCATTCACATCTGTTGGCCCAGTGGCATTGAAGATGTGATCAATAATCCTTCTATCAATAGTCACCTCACCATCGTTGAAGGAAGCACCATAAGCGTCGACGAAGTGGGAACCACCAACTGGACCGTCTATCCCAACCCAGCCAATGACGTACTGAACATCAATACCGAACAATTATTCGGTAATCTAAACTATCGCATCACAGATCAAACGGGCCGATTGGTTCTGAGCGGATTGTGGAAGCAAAATTCGTTGGATATTCAAAGCTTGTCAGCAGGTGTGTATGTAATTGCACTTCAAATCGATGGCGAATGGATTCCTAAAACATTCATTAAGTAAATCGACTTCTCATTATAGAAGTAAAAAGGCAGCCTGATGGCTGCCTTTTTTTTGTCGATGCGTGCGCAGAGTCGAGCTTGTACATGGATTGCAAAAGGAGTTCCAAGCCTCCCCTTATTATCTCACATAATGCGCACACCAATGGAAATTGCGCTCAACAATGGTCGACTTGTTCGTTTTCAAATGCTTTAAAAATGCTTTAGCTGCTGGAGCATGCTTCTTGCCTCTGAGCCAAATCAGACGCCAACTTGTTTTGATGGGCAATCCTTTGATCGGTATTATTTGCAATTCATTCTGTTGGAGCTCATTTCGAATGCCGATCAAGGGCATGATGCTGTTGCCCAAACCAGCTAAAACGGCCTGCTTGACAGCCTCATTGGATGTAAGTTCCATCGTGCGGCGGGTTTGCACTTTATGCTTTTCCAAGAACTTCTCCATGCTTTGCCGCGTGCCAGAGCCCATTTCTCGGTGAATCAATGTCAGATCACCGCAAACCTCATTGACCGTTCGTGCATCTCGAGCTGCATTGGTATATCGCCCCACCATGAAAAGATGATTGGGCAAGAGTTCCAATTGTTCGATGGCCAAATGGGTTGGAACGACGGAGACCAAGGCAAAATCTACCTCATTCAATTCTAAACTTTCCAGCACCTTGGATTTGTTGGTGACATCCATATTCAATTCGATGCCAGCATGTTCCGACATAAAGTCCGCGAGGAAATAGGGCATTACATATTTTCCCGTGGACACCACCGCTATACGAAGTTGACCCATCAACTGCCCCTTGTAGGCCAAGGTTTTGTGATTGATTTCAGCGACTTGTCGGAGTATATCGGCAGCGACCATTGCGATCTCATGGCCAAATGAAGTCACATATAACTTTCTGCCGATGACCTCTGTGAGCGGAATATCAAATTGATCCTGAAAATTGCGCAATTGAATGGAAACCGCTGGCTGCGTAAGATGTAGTATCTCAGAAGCTTTGGTAATGCTCTTGGTTTCGACAATGGTCACAAAAATGTGAAGTTGATGCAGGGTATAATTCATTAAATATGTTTATGCATTGCATAACAAAGATATATAAAAATTTATGATTCCTACGATTGAGATTTGCGCCTCGAAAAAGAATAACATTCCCACATGAAGACCAAAAAATTCACATTCATTGAGAGTACACTCTCTGCCGAACAAGCACAAGAAATGCTCATGGAGGTATACGCTGCTAAGATCACCTTTCACCAAATGCGCAACTTCAGCCATATGGAACGATTTGGAAAAACGGATCGTACCGCTTTGCGGAGGATCAACGCACTCAAAAAAGACATGGCGAACCTCAAAAAAACGATCACAGCGGCTGCACAAAAAAACACATTGATCAGCATTACTTCCGACATCCAGATTACCATTATTTGAGTCGATTCAATGCTCAAAAGTCATTAGCACGTTTGATATCCCTTTCACCAATATGAATTTTGCCCTCCTTGCGGACAACCTTACGAATCCCGCATTACTCTTTTTTATACTGGGTATTTTTGCAGTGTACGTCAAGAGTGATCTAGCCATACCTCCCAACTCTTCCAAATTCATATCACTGTATCTTCTCTTCGCCATTGGTTTCAAAGGCGGTCAAGAACTTTCGCACGAAACCTTCGATGCACATATTGTATGGCAAATGTTGTTTGGTGTGCTCATCTCCTTGCTCATACCGTGTTACACCTTTTTCGTACTTCGGCGCAAATTGAATCTTTATGATGCTTGCGCAATTGCCGCTGCTTATGGCTCTGTCAGCGCCGTTACTTTTGTCACAGCCGATGCATTTCTGGAGTCACAACAACTAAGCATGAGCGGGTATATGGTGGCGATCATGGCCTTGATGGAGTCACCCGCTATCATCATGGGATTGGTTCTATTGCGCATATTCAACCGTGAAAATACCGACAGCGTTGATCAGCGCAAGGTGCTTACCCATTCATTCACCAATGGAAGTGTGCTGCTAATTCTTGGCAGCTTAGTCATTGGATTTTTGGCAAGTGCCAAACATGCCGAAGGAATCAAACCTTTCACGACCGATTTATTCAAAGGATTTTTGGCCATCTTCCTATTGGACATGGGCATTACAAGTGGCAAAAAGCTAAAGTCCTTTTTCTCATTGGGATGGTTCCCCGTGCTTTTTGCGATTTTTATCCCAATACTCAATGGATGTATCACGGCCATGGCCAGCAGTTTGATCACAGACAACATCGCGAATCGATTCATTTTCGCGATCTTGGCGGCAAGTGCTTCTTACATAGCTGTGCCAGCGGCCATGAAAATATCAGCCCCCAAAGCCAATCCTGGACTTTTTATCCCCATGGCGTTGGCTGTGACATTTCCTGTGAATATTACACTTGGAATGCCGCTGTATTTTTATCTTGTTCAAATCACTTGATGCGCGCCAAGGCGTGCTCTTTTCCTGCAAAAAAAAAGGCACTCCTAAGAGTGCCTTTTTATATTCTAATGCAATGTGATTAAACAACCCCTTGATCTAACATGGAGTCAGCTACTTTCACAAATCCTGCAATGTTCGCGCCTTTTACGTAGTTCACGCTGTCGCCATCGGTACCGAATTTCACGCAAGCAGCATGAATGCTCTTCATGATGTTGTGCAAACGCTCATCTACCTCTTCACGTGACCATGACAAACGAAGGCTGTTTTGTGACATCTCCAAACCTGAAGTAGCCACGCCACCAGCGTTGGAAGCTTTGCCAGGAGCAAACAATATTTTGTGAGCCAAGAACACGTTGGTTGCTTCCAAGGTACTTGGCATATTAGCGCCTTCTGCTACACACATGCAACCATTGGTCACCAAGGTGTTGGCATCTGCCTCTTGCAATTCATTTTGAGTAGCACATGGCAATGCGATATCGCATTTCACACCCCAAGGTGTTTTGCCATCCACATATTCACAACCGTATTTGTCAGCATATTCTTTGATACGACCGCGCTTCACATTCTTCAACTCCATCAAGAAAGCCAATTTCTCAGCATTGATCCCGTCTTTGTCGTAGATATATCCATTGCTGTCTGAGGCCGTCACCACCGTAGCACCCAATTGAGTTGCTTTTTCGATGGCGTATTGTGCCACATTACCGCTACCTGAAACTACGACTGTTTTGCCGTTGAAGTCTTGTCCTTTGGTCTTCAACATCTCTGCTGCAAAATAGACAGTACCATATCCTGTCGCTTCTGGACGGATCAAGGATCCACCCCAGTTGCGGCCTTTGCCAGTCAATACGCCTGTGAATTCATTGCGCAAGCGTTTGTATTGACCAA
>JAIYCK010000256.1 GCA_027488055.1 Flavobacteriales bacterium
AGCCGATATCTTCATAATAACATCTCCGCTCATCATGTTATTGCCCAACACATTTTCGCCGACCTCTTTGGTCAAAGCCGTTACAGTGCCTGACATCGGTGCTGCGATGGTTGTCCTTTTTAAATTATCTGCTGACTCCGTAACGCTCGCCTTGGCGCTCTCGACTGCAAATTCAGCACTATTAATGCTTTCTTTGGCGGCAGTTACTTCTGCCGTAGATGTCTCCCATTGACTAGTCGCATTCTCAAATTCAGCTTGGGCGATGACGCCATCTTTGTGCAATTTTTGTTGACGCTTATAATTGAGATCGTTCACTTTGAATTGAGCTTCGGCCTGAAGCAAGCGCGCACGGGCGCTGCTGAGATTGGACTTTGCGCTATTGAGACCTGCTTCCGCTCTGCTCAAGGCACTCTGATATACGTCTGGATTAATGACGACCAGCAACTGACCTTGGATCACTTGGTCGCCCTCTTTGACCAACAATTGAGTGATGAGGCCGCTCACCTCTGATTGGATGCTCACTTCCTTTTGCGGTTGGATTTTTCCACTCGCACTTACCGATTCGACTAGATTTCGGCGCACACATGTTTGAACTTCTACTTCGGCTGCATCCTTTTTGCCGCCAAATACTTTTCCAAGAATGATGGCAAGGACCAGCAGGCCTCCCAAAATCAGTGCTATTTTTTTGATGTTCTTCATTGACCTAAAATTGATTTTCCTAAATAAAAATCGAGTATTCTTCTTTTGAAAATATAATCATATTTGGTTCGAGCCAAATTGGACCGCGCATTGTCGTAAAAAGTACGTGCCGTAGTGTACTCCATACTCTGAGCTAAACCCTGTTCGTACCTCACTTGAGCCCAATCAAATGATTTTTTTGCAGCCTCTGTGCTAACCAAAGTGGCTTGATAAGCAGCATAGGCTGCTCGACTATTGGCATATGCTCTTTGCACCTCGTTGGTCAACGTTTGCGTTGTTTGTGCCTGTGCAAGTTCCGCATTCAACTTATTTATTTCAGCCCTTTTGATGCTCGCTGTGTTGGCAAAACCATTGAAAATCGGTATCGTCAAGGTGAAGAACAAAGCCTTATTCACGTTGTCCTGCAGTTGATCTCCAAAGGCCTTCGTGGCAAAATCATCGTCCTGATATACCGGTTGGGGAGTAACAACCACCTCATTGCTGCCAAGGACGTAGCCTATCGGGAGCGTTGAAATATCTGGCGAACCTGTGAGCACTTGAGCCGCTCCAGAATAGCCTGAACCAAAAGAAGCTGAGGCGCTCAAACTTGGCAATGCCGCACCTTTTGCAATGAGCACACCCTTTTCGGCAGCTTCCAATTGCAATTGAGCGCTTTTGATTTCAGGCAAAGTGCGCGCGGCCATAGCAACCAATACGTCCACTCCCTCAACTGTTGGATCAGGAACATCGTTTGCTTGGTCGCCAACTGCGATATCGAATTGACTCAATTCATCGGCAGTTAAGCGCATGTATTGACCTAAATCGAGCAGCGCCAACTTAGTGTTATTATTCGCATTCACCCATGCGCTCTCATCACTTGCCAATTGAGTCTTTGCATCATTAAGCGCTCCTTCAGCGATGGATCCTGCTTTCCATAATCTTTCGCTTCTTTCGACTTGTTGTTGGCTATTTATGCGATTGGACTGCGCAATGGCTTCCAATTCTTTGCTCATTAATACACTCAAATAAGCCGCTGCCGCGTTAAGTGCGATATCATTGCGCATCTTCTCGAGATCCATTTGACTTTTTGCGAGATTAATATCCGCTTGCCTCAAGGTATTGAGCTGACTAAACCCATTGAATAGATTCACGTTGGTGGAAAGGCCTAGGTTGTTGCTTTGAATGCGCTCTGTGGCAAATTCGTTAGTAAATTGGTCGATACGCTGTCCCCAGTTGTAGCCATGAGAAGCCTGTGCGTTGAGGTTTGGCAACATTCCGCCCACCGCTTGCAATCGATTGATTTTAGCCAGGCCAACATTGAGTTGGGTTTGTTGCAAAGTAAGATTGGAGGAAATGGCGCGATTCACACATTGTTCCAGTGTAAATACTTGGGCTTGTCCCACTAAAGAGAGACACACAAAGAAGAAATTGAAACAAAAGATTTTCATGGCCTGTGATTATCACTTCAAAGGTACACGGGCCAACGGCATTCGAACACCGTTTTTTGTCAATGGTATAAAAACAAGGATGTGAGGAAAAACTAGCCTAGAATCGGTAATGGACCAAGTTAAAGACTTGTAATCTCAATTTCGATGCGTCGATTGATTTCCATCTGCCACTCCGCTTGTGGATCAGGATACATCATGGCTTTGTTGCCCATTCCTTCGATTGTCAAGCGTTCCTCTAAGACTCCATGTTGAATGAGGTAATCCCTTACCGCCTCTGCGCGTTTTTCTGTGGCTTGGCGATAATAACGATCTGGTTTCTGATCTGGTCCACCTGGCCCATTGGCATGGCCGATTATTTTAATCTTGATACTCGGATTTTGTTCTAGAAATGTGGTGAGCTCCTCGAGTGCTGGAAGCGACTTATGATAAATCTCTGTTTCATCGCCAAGAAAAGTAATGTCTACAGGAGTCTTCAAGCCTACGCTCAAGGGCCTCAAGTCGATTCTTTCCAAATGCAAATTGGTTTCGTCTGGCCAAAACTTATGTGAAAAATACATGAAATCAGGCTTCAGTACTGAAACCGTATAGATGCGATACTTTTTAAGCGTTATGGTGGTATCTGTAAGATTTTTGAATACCACCGTTTTGCGCGGATTCAATCCTTTGATGATGACATCCGCTTCCATTGCGCGCTTTGTTTTGGCGTCTGTCACCAAAATTTGCATCTTCTGCTCTTCTACTAAATCGGTCTGGGTGCTATCAATCGACTTCTCCGTCGTGAACTGCGCGTTTGCGCTGTTTGCGAAAAATCCGATTGTACATAGCAAAAACACTAGTTTTCTCATCACGATGATTTAATCAAGGTTAATTTGAAAGCTCATTTTCAAAAATCCGACCAAAAAACAAAAACTCAAAAAAAAATCAAGAAATTGTAGAGGTTTTGAACCAAGCTGTCCATTTTTTTCTGAAGAAAACGACCGCCAACGTGGTAAGAATCACATAAGGCACAAGCATCAAATACAAGATCCCTGAATTGAGACCCTCACCAATACCCTTGTCTACGTGCTCCGTTACACTTTCTGCTGTGGCTCTGCACATGGCACACTGGGCCCATGCACGCTCACCAAAAGCCAATAAGGCCAGCAAAAAAACGGCTATCCTCTTCATACTGCCAAAGTTAATGCATTTTTGGACTCTATTGCGACTGATTTTCCACAAATTAACAATGTCAGAAAACATAATATGGAGATATCATAAAATAAACAATCACACCTGTGATAGTGACATATAACCACAATGGAAAGGTTATTTTGGCAATTTTACGATGTTGGTCATATCGCTCGGCCAAACCTTTGGTAAACGTGATCAAAACCAATGGAACGATGATGGCGGAGATAAGGATGTGGGTCAACAGCACAAAAAGATAAAGACTGCGGTATGGTGCATCCTTTGGAAAAGGCGTGGTTTCACTTGTGGCATGGTAGCCGATGTAACTAAGTAAAAAAACAACGGATAAACCCATTGCGCCCGTCATCAATGCACGATGCAGGCGCATGTTTTTATTGCGTATTGCGAGCAAAGCCAAAATCAAAATGATGGCAGTTGTACCATTGATGAAGGCGTTGAACGCGGGCAAGCAATTGAGCATGTTGCGCAAACCCGCATTGTCCGTTCCAATCTTAGGCATAACATACAAAATACTCACAGCAATGGGTATGAACAACGATGCAAATACGATGAATGCCCTTGCTCGCTTTTCAGCGATAGTTTTTTCTTGTTTCATTTCGTTTTTTTATTTTCTCTGATTAAGTTCTTAATGTCCTCATACATGCTATCCACCTCCAACGTAGATGTGCCGTCATAATATCCACGAATATGGAAGTCACCGTCAATCAAGGTGAGCTGATCGGTATGAAAGAAACCGCCTTGCGCAGTATCGCTTGGAAAGGCTGGGACTAAATATCCTTTGGATGCTTGGTAATACAAATCATCTGCTTTACCCGTCACAAACTGCCAATTGATTGGGTCTACGCCCAATGCACCAGCATATTCTTTCAACCTCACTGGCGTATCGTTTGATGGATCCACCGTATGCGATAGGATATTCACCTTGTCCAATATTCCATCCGCTTTCATCATAGCCTGTAGGCGTGCAAGCTGAGAGGTGATGGCTGGACAAATACTTCGGCAGTTACTGAAAAAAAACTCCACGATAAAAGGCTTGCCTTGATATTGGCCCTGATGCGTTTCAATGCTGTCCTGATTGATAAAACTAAATTTTGGGATCGTATATAAAAGTGTGTCGATCGAGCCATTTGCGCCATTCATATATTCATGAGGCCCATAATATGGTAAACTCCGATCCGCTTGCTCAACCGGATCAGTGCATGACCACAAAGCCATAATCAATAGTACACTAATTATCGTTTTCATGCTTTTTGTTGTACTTCTCCACTTTAATGCTCTTGCTGATTGCCGAAATGTCTTCCATCAAATCCTCCATGTGATACTCTGTGTTGCCGTAGAGACCGCGAATTTGACCGTGATGGTCAACAAGCCTAAAAATAGCCTCATTGCGTATGTCTTCAATCAAAAAGGCATTGCGCATAAACGACTCCATCACCGAAGGTTGTCCGGTTAAGAATTGCCATTTGTCTGCCTTGATATTGTATCGATTCACCTGATTGATATAGGAGCTCAGTGCTTCCGGCGTGTCAGCACTGGGATTCGTTGAAAAAGCCACAATGGCTATTTCTCGTCTGACACGGTACTTAAAGTTGATGTTCAGCAAACGCTCGGTTATTTTAGCTGCGTTGCTATCGGTGAGTGAGTAAAATGCAGCTACCCAGATTTTACCTTCTAGACTATCGCTCGCAAAAGCTTCCCCACTTTGATTTGTAAAAACAAATGGCGGCAACTGATAATCCGTTGTATCTGCACCCGTCATGGCGTTGGGTCCGAAATATTTGGGCTTTCCGAAATGGTGATTGCCCATTTTTCCGAAAATCAACAACAAGATTAGCGGAAACAAAAAAAGTATACCGATCAAACCGATATACTTTTTCCAATTCAATTTTTTCATTCTTTTACTATTATCAAGCCAGTGAAGCACGAACTCACAGCCTGAACAATTATCTGAAGTTGGAGTTCATTTCCAACACAGAAAGTCATTCGGTCGTGGCTATGAAAATCAAATACAAGATAAACAAAGCATACGGTAGGAGAACCACATATTTCAAGTTCTTTCTTTCATCGCCCAAATGCATAAAAACCAATACAATATAGGCCGCCTTGACAAGTGTAAGAATCACAAAAGCCAATTTGATGCTTTCCCACATGAAAGTACCATTGCGTTTAAAAACGACGCCCATAAAGATCTCCACGATGGTGATGATCGTGAGCAGAGCTGTCACCTTATAAATCTTTTTACGGATACCTTTTCCAGCCTCTTCACTGTGATTTGAACTGACTGAATAGCTATCGTTTACAATTAAATCGTCTCTTTCCATGTGTGGTATTATGACTATAAATTTATCTCAATTCTGTAAATTAAACTAGATAGAAGAAGGTGAATACGAATACCCATACCAAATCTACAAAGTGCCAAAACAATCCGACCTTCTCAACCATTTCGTAGTGGCCTCGGCGCTCAAATACACCGCGATAAGCCATCAAGAATACGATCAAATTGATGATCACCCCTTGACAAACGTGGAATCCATGGAATCCAGTGATGAAAAAGAAGTAATTGGCATATTGTTGTTGAGCTCCATATTCATTTTTTGAAAGGTTGGCACCAAATACCTCCGTATGAGCTTCCTTCTCCTTCCAAATTTTCATCGCTTCATCGCCAGTCACGACCAGTTTTGCATAGTCTTGACCGTCCTTGTGCACCAAGGTGTATTTATTTACGACCAATTCCAATGGATACTTCATAGGTTCAGCCGTCGCATGAGCATCATGACCATGTGCGTCCTCGGCATGCGAACCGTGCGCGTCGCCGTGTGATTCATGGGCCGCTGCTGTCACAACCATGGTGTTACCTTCCCATGAAATATGATCGCCGTGCTCCATTGCATGCTCGTAAGCATGACCGAAAGCAGTGGACATATGCACCCAAGATCCCGCGTTCAAATCCAATGTACGGCCATCATCAGCCTTTACTGACATGCCATTGGCGATTTCGAATGCACCACCAGATCCATGAATAAAGTGAGACCATTCCCACACTTGTGATCCCAAAAACACAAAACCACCAATCACAGTAGCTCCCATCCATTTGATCACTCCTTTCTTATCCATGCGATGACCTGCTTCCACCGCAAGTACCATCGTAACTGAAGACACAATGAGAATGAACGTCATGAAGGCCACATAAATCAGTGGGTATTGACCGCTCAAGAAAGGAAGTGCCTCAAACACTTGCTCACCAACCGGCCACGCCTCGGGACTTGCATGGCGGATCACGCCGTAGGCTATGAGAAGTCCTCCGAATGTCAATGCATCTGACACCAAGAAAAACCACATCATCATTTTACCATAGCTAATGCTGAAAGGCGACTGTCCTCCGCCCCAAAGTTGCTTTTTGTCTACTGACTGAGCTTGTCCGGCCATAATAGGTTTAAGAAATTTTTCGCAAGTTTAATACTGAAATCGATTCCAATGACTAGCTATGGCAAATTTTCTATGGTATTTTTATCTACATTGGAATGTCCGAAATGCAAGGCTTGATTATATCTATTCTAAATAAGGACGCAAGACTCTGAAAACCTAATACTTATGAAGCCAATTGCACCTGTCGCGCCCCTCCGAAGATGGTCAAAAAATATAGAAGACAAAGGCAAACAAATAGAGCCAAAGCACACCTAAAAAATGCCAATAGACACCCGCAGTCGACAAACTGACAAAATCACCAGCATGAACCACCCCGCGATGCATTTGCCAGAAAAGACGGACCATGTAAAGCAGACCAAATACCAAATGCACAATATGCACATAAACCAAAACACTGATCAATGCCCCACTAGCATTGAAGGTGGTCATGACCACATTGGTCACTGGACTGTCTGGTTTTGTGGGAATGTAATATTCGCCGTTTTCCAGTACCAAACGCTGTCCTTGCATCTCGAACCAAAAATCGGTGCCGTAGTTGCCCAACATGCGTCCAGCTGTATGCCAGTTAGTTGCGGTAGCGCCGCTCTCTGTTTGGTAGGTGTAGCTGCCTGCATTGCGCGATTTGAGATACATCCAACCGTTGTGTTGTGAAACAGCAAACAACAAACCCAAGAAGAAGGTGAGGCCCAGCCATACTTTTGACGCAGAGGCCGCACCCTTTCGCATGGCGCGAACACTCATCATCAACGTTACACTGGAGAGGACAATGCTGGCGTTGCTCCACCAAAAAGCCTTGGGTGGAATCGCGTGCATCCAAATCACTTTGCCGTTCATTACAATCATTGCACTAGTGATTCCAGCGAACAACATCAAAACCGCAAATACGATGAACCACATCATCATCTTTTTTGTGCGGAATTTTACCTCAGGATCCAATCCTTCGAACACATTAGTCTCTGCCATATTGGGTAGTTAAATTATTTTTATCTGGATCAACCAATTCGATCCAACACATAGGCCAGTTGCACCACAGGTAAATAAAAAAAGGATGCAAACATGAGCCCTCGAGCATCTTTAACATCGCAAGAGCGATAAAGTTTAAGCGCATACCAAACCATTACCAAACCACTGATGAAAGCTACGATGGCCGCAATGTTTCCGACAATCGGCTGGTTGACTGGGAAGACCCACAACAACAAGCTCACAGGAATCAAGAACAATGAATAGATTAAGATCTGAAATGCGCTTCGTTTGGTGCGACCTCCCAAAGGCAGTAAGTTATATCCTCCTTTCATGTAGTCTTCATGCGCCACCCACGCGATCGCCCAAAAATGCGGAAACTGCCACATGAATTGCATCGCAAACAAACTACCCGCCTCGATGCCGTAATGATCAGCGGCCACGTACCCGAGTAAGGGGGGAACCGCACCAGGAAAAGCTCCTACAAACACGGCAAGTGAGCTCACTCGTTTGAGCGGTGTGTAAATAAACACATAACTAAAAAAAGCTGCTAGACCTAAAATCCCACAAGCGGTATTGACTAAGATCCACAACATCGCAATCCCCAAAACCGCTGCAATTGCGCTTGCCCAAATGGCCTCGCTGACTGTCAATCGACCTGTGGGAATAGGACGACTGCGCGTGCGATCCATCAGCTTATCGTACTCGCGCTCCCACACTTGATTCATTCCATTGCTTCCGCCGGTGAGCAGAAATCCCCCTAAACAGAGGATGCCGAGTACATCCCACTTCACCTCATTGCA
Source organism: Flavobacteriales bacterium (assembly GCA_027488055.1). Lineage (GTDB taxonomy): Bacteria > Bacteroidota > Bacteroidia > Flavobacteriales_D > Sanyastnellaceae > CANHSF01. Next base: position 8,504 of record JAIYCK010000256.1, read on the forward strand.
CCCCAAAAGATATCCTAGGATAGCCGAAACAACCACCAAAAATGCCAATCGCAATTTGAACAACTCCGCTATAGCGCGGACTTTGGAGGAGAAACCGGAATGCGTGGCGAGTGATGTCATCAATGGAGTGTACTTTGAAAAGCGGTGCGAAATTAAGACGTGTTAGCCCTTCTGAATTTAATTCATGAAAAAATACTGCGATTGAACATCAGATATCGCGCAAAGCCGACATCAGTCCCACCGCTCTGAAGCCAATCATGATCCAAAATTGTTCACGTTGCACTTGATTGTTGTGCGACAACCGATAATGCTGGGAAACAAAAACTTCCCACGCGTCATGTTTGTCCACGACATAAGCTAAATCAGCATGCTGGTAGAAAACATTCGTTTTGGACCCTTGCAACAATCCGTTGCCATATTGTCGAAATGGATTGCGATAAGACCGACTGATGTCGCCCCCAAGATTGTCTATTTCTCCATCCGTATTGGTATCTTCATCCCTCCCATAGGCCCCATACAATGCTTGCAACTGCAGCTTCCACTGTTTCATTTCTACTTTTCCTCGCCACAACACCTCAGCAAAATTGGCCCCAAGTGGATGTGCCAATGGCTGTGACCAATGGGTCCAACTTTGAATGGGTGAACCATGGGTATATGTAAAGGGTCGTACCACATTGCCCTCAATAAGCATATCAAATCCAGGGAGCACATCGAAACACTTCACACCCAGTTGACCACCATACTTATTTGCCCACCACTTCAACTCCCTTTTCAATTGATTCAACTTAAATTCATCCAAGACGATTTGACCATAAACACTGACTTTGGGTGTGGCTTTGTAACGCATGCTGGCGG
>JAIYCK010000015.1 GCA_027488055.1 Flavobacteriales bacterium
AGCACGTTGATATTCTTGGGCGATGCGGATGCCAGAGAGGAGTAATACACCGATGATAGCGGGGATGAGAAAGGGGGACATGGTCAATCATTTTAAATATGAGCATAAAGGTAGATGCTCCTTTATGGGCGACCTAGGATTTAAGCTCTTTTATGAAAAGGATCTGATCGCTACCGTCCGTGGCTAGACTCCGCTGCCCTCGACTCCGCTCGGGCACCGGAGACGCTCGGCATTGGGGTGTGTCAATTTCGCTGAAAAGTCATAGGAGGGGTACTCGGCCCGCGGCGCTGGGTGTAGTATATGCCGTTGTGTTCAAATTGGACCGTTGAGATGCGCTGCAAAAGATAATTGGAGTGGCGTAATAAGGATAGTCCAATCGATCATATCCTCACGATAGCGATGCTATTCTGAACACTCATCATTTCTATTATCTTTGAAAAAAATGACCATGAAAAAAATCTACATCATAGCCCTTGTAATCGGCATCGCTTCGTGCACCGCATCCAAACTCACCGTGCCCACGCAGGCAGACGCCGATGAAGCGCAAAAGACGTTTCCGGGCGCTACCCTGGCCGATATCTCCAATGGCAAGGGATTGTATGAACAACATTGCCAAAGCTGCCATGGACTCAAAACGGTCACTGATTATTCGGTGCAAGCTTGGCACAGCATCGTACCCGGTATGGTGCAACAAGCCAATGAAAAATCACCTAACTCGGTATCCGAAAATGATGAACGTCTCATCCTGATGTACGTGACTTCGGTTAGACGTTGATTCTTCCGCATGACGCCTGTTTTCAAGAAAATGACCTACAAAGGGCAGCACCCCATCCATGTGGTGGATGCCCCGCTGTCATTCTTGCCCGAACTGGAGGCCATGTCGGCCTATACGGCCATTCAAACAGAAGTGAGGCCTACTGACCAGGTGACCTTCGCACTCACCTTCGTCACCTCATTGCAGCACATCGAAAGCGCTGTGAAAACACAATTCCCGCGACTCGCCCCCGAGGCAGCGTGGTGGTTCGCATATCCCAAAGGCTCATCCAAAAAATATCGTTGCGACTTCAATCGCGACACGGGATGGGCGGCGCTCGGCGAATTGGGTTTCGAAGGGGTACGCATCATCTCCATCGACGCCGATTGGAGTGCACTGCGTTTTCGCCCTGTGGAACAGATCAAACATTTTACACGCCGATCTACCATGGCGCTCTCTGAACAAGGCAAAGAAAGGGGGAAGAAATAAGAACTTGCGTGATCTGTGCACTTCCTTGCATTGCTTTAGCAATACAGGTTAAACTCTTCTTTGCCACATTGCACTTTACAAAATGCTTTGGTGCCGGCAGCCGCTGGCAGCGGAATGCGCAAAAGTCCGGGCTCGCACTCACCCTCAAACAAGACCGTGCCGACAGTGTTTTCGTCGCTGTGCATCGCCACGTGCATCTGCATTTTATACTTCGTTTGAATGGCTACCGAAGTGCCTGAAGTGTGATTTTCCAAACGTGCGGTGACGTCGGATTGAGCGGTCATCGACTTGCGTTTGCCCAGTACAAACAACAGACGACGGTACAATACGATGATCAGCAATACTACGGTCGCAAACAGCATTACGCTGCGCAAAGTCTCTAGGTGTTTTGACATGGGATGGCTATAAAGATAAAATGCCCTCGATGGAGGCCGCTTTCAAATATCGATCAAATACTGCATCGGAACTGAGCATGATTTCACGCACCGTAATACTGGTGTATTTTCCGTTGCTCGATAAGCGGGAATTGAATTGTACGTCTTCGCTGAAAATGCGCTTCAACTGACCAATCTTTTGCTCATCATTGGGCAAAATGAATTTGAACATATACATACTCGGCCATTTGTGGGTTTCATTCAACCGCTGGCGCAGTTCATTGAGTCGATCTTCGTTCATACCTATTTTTCGAGTGTACAAAGGTATGAATTTGAACTTAGACACGGCCGCAATTTCACACATTTCATCCCTTTTAGGGGTGCACCCAGATTCCCTAGGATAGGCTGTGCTCTTGGATGTTGGCAGGGGAGATGCTTGGCTGCAGGTGCACAGCGACCGCAGGTGCAGGACACACACGGCCATCACATTCTGGTGCATGAGCAAATTATCTTGTCACCATGGTCACGCCCGCTTCAGGGATGAAAATGCTTTCGGACATAGGCCATTTCCTCACGGTCGGTCATCTTGTCGGCCGACTCCACGTCGAACGTGATTTCTTTGAAGTGCAAATCTTCATTCACATAATTATGCAGCTCTTTTTTGGCATCGGTGGGCCCAAATAAAAGGACATAATCGTACTTGAGAATGACATGGGAGAGCTCTTTGTAATAGGCCGCATGCATTTGTTGCTCTTTGTGGTGCATGTGGTTTTCGCCTTTATGCAAGACTTCTTCGCGGGTATGATGCGTGAATTTGGATGTGATCGAAGTGCGCTGAATCGGTGCATCCAAATCGATGAGGTGGGCCACAGAATGATCCAGCCAAATACCTAAGCACTTGATGTCTTGCATGTGTAGTGTAAAAAAAAAAAAAAAAAAAAAATGCATGGTGCATCTCCTTCGCTGGACAAAGGTGATAGTAAGAGAGGCTGTGAAGTTTACACAACTAGGTGAATGAGTTGCATCATTCGCGCATGGAGTGCCGACGCTGAAAAACTTGTTTGGAAAAGCGGAGCGACTAGAAGGACAGCGCCAAACGCAGGTTGATCCGCCGGCCTGTGAGATAGGTAGGGATACCATATTGACGCCCGTTCACATCTTGCACCCATTGGTGGTTGATGATGTTGTTGACGCCGAGTAAATTGAATACTTCCAGCGAGATACTGCCGGAATCAAATGTGCGATTGAATTTGTTATTGTTTTTCTTGCCGGGCAAAATCAAATCACGGCTGAAACCAATGTCGGTGCGGATGTAACTGCGCGTGCGTGTCACATCCAAATAACGATCGTTGCCGGGCGGACCAAAGGGTACTCCCGTGGAAAAATACAAGGTCAAGAGGACTTTGTACCATGGTTTTTTGGGCATCTCATCTTGAAACAACATGCTGAAGCTAAAGCGCTGATCGTTGGGACGCGGGATGTAACCTGGAATTTGCTTGATGCTATCTGTGGGGGTATCATCAATGGTGAAACCGGGAATAATGGTGTCACCCTCGCTGTTGAGGTAGAGGTAATAATAATCGTCGACAAGATCTTCCTCGGTTTTGAGAATGGAGGCACGCAACCACGATTGCACGCCCGGGATGAATTCACCGTTGACCATGATGTCGGCACCCGCCGCATATCCATGGCTGTTGTTGGTGGCCAAATAACGCAAGCGCACATTTTCGACTTTATACGGAATCAAGTTGTCGAGTTTTTTGTAGTACAGCTCGGTGGTCAGCTTGAAAGGACGGTGCCACGCATGAAAGATATAGTCCATGCCCGCGATAAAATGCAAGCTTCGCTGAGCGCGGATATCTGGATTGATCTTGCCGTCCAATCCACGCATCTCGCGATAAAAAGGCGGTTGCCAATAATATCCACCGGCCAATCGCAGCACCACATCTTTGGTCAAGGTATCGATTTTGCCTCTTTTGTTTTCTAAGGTGCCGAGCCAAGTGGGGGTATAGCTCAAAAGAATGCGAGGACCACCTACCAGTTGTTGGTTGTAACTCCAGTAATGCGCGCGCGCTCCCACGTTGAGTGAAAGTTTGTCTTGGGTGCCGTCTGCCGACTTTTTAAAGGTCCACACTTTGTCGTGCTGCAAATAGGCGGTTGCGCGCATGTTATTTAAATCATTCACTGATTTCACGCGGTCCTGCAGGTAGATGATTTGATCCCCTTGGAGCGATGGATTGGTATATCCCAAACTATCGGGCGGTCGAGGAGAGGCATATCCTGCTGAGTCGATCAGCGTCCATTCTTTTAGTTTGTCATAAATCTGTTCGTTTTGTACGTCGAAGCCCCACGACAACACGCGGTCTTGATGATCGTAATCCTTGAAGCCCTTGTGACTAAATTGTAGTACAGTGGCGTTTAGAATATTGCGGCCATGGTCAATGAATCCACCCACACCGCGGTTGCGCAAAACTTCTCCGAATTCGTCGCTGCCCAGATCACGTTCCAATTCGTCCAATCGATAAGCACCTTGGATGTCGAAGAATTCCGTCTCATAGGTATTGAATGCACTGAAGGTAAAGCGCAATTGAGAAGTAGGATCGGGGTTGAAACGCGCGCTCAATGCACCGAAAAAGGTCTCAAACTGTGTGGTTTCTTGGCCATCGAAAAAGACCGTGAGGCGCAGTGCTTCATTGATATTGCCGACATCGGTTTGGCGAGTGGATGGGATGAAGGTGTATTTGTTGCGGGCATAATTACCCAAAAAACTAAATTCCCAGCGACCATACTCCTCAGGGCGATACGTGATATAGGATTGCAAGTCATAGTAGAGCGGACGATAGTCGCCTTGCACATCCAAAGTATTAAATATATAGGAGTTGTTCTTGTAGCGAAAACCCGTATTGTGGGTCCATTTATGGCTTTTGGTGGTGCCTTCCAATTGCAAGGAAGCGCCCAGTAGTCCCATGGTAAGTTTGCCCGCAAAGCTATCGGGGCGGTGGTAGCGAATATCCAATACGCTGCTCAATCGATCGCCGTATTTCGCTTCAAATCCACCCGCGGAGAATTTGATGTCATCCACCATATCAGGATTGGGAAAACTCAATCCCTCTTGTTCACCCGCGCGCACCAAAAAGGGACGGTAGACTTGGATGTCGTTTACATATATAAGGTTTTCGTCAAAGCTGCCCCCGCGCACACTGTAGCTGCTGCTGAGTTCAGAAGCAAAGTTCACAGGCGCTTGTATCAAAAAGCTTTCGATGCCCGGGTTGATGGTGGGCAAACTTGTTTTGAGTTTGGTTTCGATCGGGCGCAAACCACTTTTGCCAGAAGCCCGAATGGTGACGGTGCCTATCTCCACCGTATTGTCAATGACCACTGTGATTTCGCGCACCTCGCCGGGCGACAGTCGAAATGTTTTTTCCACCTTGTTGTTGCCAAACCCCTCGAACAAAACCACCGCATCCACACCAGATGGCAATTGAATGGTGAATCGACCGAATGCATCGACCTGCACTCCATTGAGCGGGTTTTCTTTTTCGCGTACCAAAACACCCAATGCAGGCTGCGAGTTGGGATCGATGATGCTGCCTTTGAGAGTGGCTGTTTGGGCCACGGCGAGCAAAGAGAGCAAACTAAAGCCGAGGGTCTGGCCCCAGCGCAAAATATGCGAAGCAAAAAATGGCATGGACAAAAAACATGGTCTTGGCATAGGCGCTCAAAAGTACTTCGAGTTGGGCTAGTGAGGCCAAACTTTTTTCCTTCGAAAGGATGTACAAAAGGAGCGATAAAACCCCGACATGAAACGAGAAATGATCGAATTATTGCATCTGAGCGGATTTAATGCCCAAAGCAGCACAAATCCATGCGCCGATCCAAGCTATCCCACCCAGGGGAGTGATGAGACCTAAGAAATCAATGCGCACGGCAATTAAATCTTTGCAAGCCAAAAGATAAAGAGAGCCCGAAAAACAGATCAAGCCCACTGCCATGAGCCGCACGGACCAGCGCATGAGCGCCGAGGTGCCCACCAAGCGCAGCAGAAACAACAGTCCGAGCGTGTGTACAAAATGATAGAGCACCGCCGTTTGCCAAGCCTGCAAGGAGGCCGGCTGCAGCATCGATTTGAGCGTATGTGCTCCAAAAGCACCTGCCACCACTGCCAAGGCCATGAGCACACATCCGATTTGGTACCAACGTGATATATTCATGTGACAAAATTAAGCGCAAGTCCCTGTGTGTAGTGGTTGGAGGAGAAATTTAAAAAATAATGGATCAATTGCTCTTAAATAGATGAACAGAGCTTAGCCCTCGATACAAACTCAAGTGAGAGCAAGGGCAGTTTCCGATATAATAAGTTAGCCGCCCTTCGACAGGCTCAGGAACCATCCTTCGGCAAGCTCAGGAACCGTCCTTCAAAAAGTATCTGCGTTTTAATAGTTGAGATCCTTCGCTTTGCTCAGGAAGACAATGCTAGACGAGAGGAAAGAGTGCTTGGCCTTGATCGTCACACAGGCATGTAAGATCGGGTTGGCCAAGCGATTGCGTACCTGCTGATATGGTCAGCCGGAGCGCTGTGCTGGGGTCCCGTCCTTTGATGCGTGAACGATTGTGAAAAATGGGATTGGGGTGTTTTTCGAGGGAATAATAAATAGTTTGTTATTTTGAAAAATAAAATGATAATAATGAAACTTCCTAAAATTAACAGCGTAAAAAACCATGTAGAATGTTTTATTTTGGTTAATTAAGCAATCCGTTAAAAAAGCAAGAACAGACCTCCAAACGTGGAGGTCTTTTCATTTAAGGCCATCGCCAACAAGCAATGCGCATGCTCAGGTAGGCGTTTGTCGCAGTCTGTTGTACTTTTGAGCATATGATGAAATACACTCTTTCTCTTCTCGTGAGCTGCATGGTGACGGTCGCTTTTTCGCAATTCAGCACCCGGCAGTACGACATACCGTTCACTATTGATGGACAAGAGTTGGCCAATCCCTTGGCAGGAGGGCTCAATACATGTCAAATGTCGCGTGTCGATGTCAATCTCGACGGTTTGGAAGACTTGTTCTTCTTCGATCGTCAGACCACCCGCATCAGTGTGTTCGTCAACATGAATGGCGCGCCAGGAGCCATCGATTATCAATATACCTTGGCCTACAACAGCGCTTTTCCGCTAGGCTTGCGCAATTGGGTCCTCATGCGCGATATGAATTGCGATGGCAAAAAAGACATTTGTACCAATACGGGATCTGGATTGCGCATCTTCTGGAATATCAGCGATACACAATTGGCTTTCAGCGCAGCTTCCACCGGCGCCATTTCGGCCACCTATGATTTTGGAAATGGATCGGTCTTCGACGCAGGGATC
>JAIYCK010000268.1 GCA_027488055.1 Flavobacteriales bacterium
ATGACCACATCTTGATTGCGATAAAAGAATCCATCGCACACAGCGCATGCACTGACGCCACCACCCAACTCACGTAGACGGGTTTCGTTGGCCAATCCCAACCACTTGGCGCTTGCTCCTGTGGAAATGATCACGGAATCAGCAGTCAATGTGTGCTTGCCGCCATCGATTTCAACCCAGTGTTTTGGGCCTGTAAAATCCACTTTGGTTACCCAACTGCTGCGAATATCTGTTTCAAAACGGAGGGCTTGATTCTTGAGATCCTCCATCATTTCAGGGCCCTTAATTCCTTTTGCATACCCCGGGAAATTGTCCACCTCCGTGGTATCCATCAACTGACCGCCTGGTTGCATACCTTCATACATCACAGGTTTCATATCAGCTCTTGCGGCATAAATAGCTGCGGTATAACCGGCAGGACCGCTGCCTATGATCAAACACTTTACATGTTCTTTTGCTTCATTCATCATTCAAAATCGATTTTTGTTTTCGTGGGCAAATATAGCCCTTCAGAAAACCAAAAGACACTGACATTGTTCAATCTTTTTCCACTTAAAATGAGCACAGTTTGTAAGTACAAATGTGTCTCCGAGATCCAACGATTCAAATCGGAATTTCCATCAGAACGGGTGAATCGAACATGGCTCCGGGCGATATCATCCATTCATCATACGGAATGGAGCCGCCATATCGTTGCTTCATGATTTTCTTTACAATGGGCGATGACAAATCATACTCCTTGAGTTGTTTTCTTTCGCCAATGGCCAGGCCCAGCTCGCGCTCGTATAATTTGTAAACCAATTCAGAACAATACATCTCCTCATCGCTCCATGCAAAACCGATGTCATAATGCCGGTTGAGCCAAGAGGAACCCAAAGCCCACATGTCGCTGATTGCTTCTTTGGTGAGCACCTTATCCCCTTCGCGCAGTCGTTTCACTGTATTTCGGGCACTCCGATTGGTCCACTCTTCAAATGGAGTTATACAAACCGGCTCAATGGCCTCCAATACCACCCATTGGTTGTTGCGATAAAAAACAATTCCCACGTGTGTCCATGGACTGCCCGTGGCGGCGCGGATGGCTTTGCATTGCGAGGATTGGCTTTGTTGAAAGACGATATCTCCCTCTTTGAGCGCATCGATGTTCGAAACGATTGGAAGGTTTTGAGCATTGGGCATCCCTTTCGACTGGCATCCGCTGTGCGATGACAACAAGAGACCCAATCCGACTAAAAAGCATAGCAAAGTGAGTTTCATTTTCATAGTGCCTACTACGAAAAAAGAAAGTGATTATTGCGGGTTCATTTCCTGCGCCAATGAAATACGCAAAAACTCATCCCATAGCGGATCTTCAGGAGGTGTGGCTACGATGGTCAATGGAGTTTTGCGGACAGGATGCAAAAATTCAATTTTGCGGGCATGCAAATGAATGCTGGCGTTGTCATTGGTGCGTTTGCTACCGTACTTGATATCGCCCTTGATAGGACAACCCAGCGATGCAAGTGTAGCGCGAATTTGATGATGGCGACCTGTTTTGGGGTATACTTCAATGAAGTGATAATTATCGCCACTGCCAATGACCTTGTAACTCAATTCCGATTCCTTGCGGTTGTCAGCAGGTTTATCAAAAGCGAAGGTCTTATTTAATTTTTCATCCTTCCACAAATAATTGATCACAGTGCCCTCGTGTTCAGCAGGTAAATCCTTGATGACCGCCCAATAGGTCTTTTGCACTTCTCGAAATTTGAACATATTCGACAAGCGATTGAGGGCCTTGGTGGTACGTGCATACAATACAATCCCGCTTACGGGGCGGTCCAAACGATGCACCGTGCCAATAAAAGCCAATCCCGGCTTGTTGAATTTGACCTTGACGTAGTTCTTGACAATGTCGCACAAGGTGCGATCACCGCTGATATCGCTTTGGATGATATCGCTGTTGCGCTTGTTCACGGCAATGACGTGGTTGTCTTCGTATAAAACCCGAAGATTTTCAACCGTGCTCATGATAATTGGAACTTTTGGAGCTTGTTTCCACTCCTTGGCTTGGCCTTTTTGATAATTGCTCATCACTAGTCTGTGTTATGCGATGCAAGGCATCGCTGCTTAATAAAAATTGGTCCACTTTGAGGACTGTGCAAAGTTAATCAATTCAACAATCGAAAACCAATGCACGCTCCTTTAGATGATCAATATTGTTCTTTATCGTTGGGGAAATCCTTGCTCTTTACATCACTCACATATTGAGCGACCGCATTGTGCATGATCTCGCCAATATTGGCATATCGGCGCAAAAACCGAGGACTAAAGTCTTGTGTGATGCCCAACATATCATGCAATACAAGCACCTGCCCGTCGCATGCAACGCCCGCTCCAATGCCAATGGTGGGCACCTTTACTGAAGCAGTGACCCGTGCAGCTAGCTTGGCTGGGATTTTTTCCAATACCAATGCAAAACAACCGCATTCATCCAGCAACTGCGCATCGCTGAGCAAACGATCAGCTTCTTCTTCTTCTTTCGCTCGCACTTGGTAGGTACCAAATTTATAAATGCTTTGTGGGGTGAGACCCAAATGCCCCATTACAGGAATACCTGCTGTGAGAATACGTTGTATGCTTTCCTTGATTTCCGCACCACCTTCCAATTTCACCGCATGCGCTCCGCTTTCCTTCATGATACGAATGGCCGAATTGAGCGCCTCTTTGCTGTTGCCTTGATAGGATCCAAAAGGCAAATCAACCACTACCAATGCCCTGGCTGCCGCGCGCACAACGGATTGCGCATGATAAATCATCTGATCCAAGGTGATGGGCAGAGTTGTTTCATGACCCGCCATCACATTGCTAGCGCTATCGCCTACCAAAATCACTTCACAGCCTGCTGCATCAACGATTTTAGCCATGCTATAATCATAAGAAGTAAGCATGGAAAATGGTTCTCCTTTGGCCTTCAACTCCGCTAATGTATGCGTGGTGATGCGTTTGATTTCTTTGTTCACTGACATGCGGCCAAATTAGGGGAAATAATCGTGCTTCTCAAAAATTATATCGGACTAAAACACCAATAGCCGCGCAAAAGCGGCTATTGATGAAATCTTATGAATCCGCGTCACATCCTCAATGACGCACAATCAAACGTTCGGTGCGGGTTTGTTGATTGCTATCTACAGTGAGCAAATAACTGCCATTGGCCATGTGGGCTATATCCATCGTGATGTATTTGCGTCCGTTGGTGACCTCAGTGCGAATCACACGGCCACTGATATCGCGAATTGTAATCACAGCGTTACTCATCGACTCATCAAGAATGATCTGTAGGTAATGATCAGCTGGATTGGGAAACATCCGAAGATTATTTTCTTCAGCCAACTCTTGCACAGCGATATCGTTGTTGTTGTATGCAAAAGTGGTTTGTTGAATCACATACCCCCCTGTGCCGTTTGGAGAACGAGCATACCCTTGGTTAGTCACTTGCGCACCAAATATCAACTCATCGGCAATCTGGCCGGATGCATTGATCAAACTCAGAGTTTCTCCATTGACGGACAATTTAAAATTGGCATGCAAAGGACCTTGAGCAGAATCTTCATCCGCCCAAACGATAAGATATTCATTGGGAGCCAAAAGGGTGCCAGAAGGCAATTCCCATTTGGTCAAGTTCCATTGATTATCGGTCAAATGATATCCTGTGAGATCAACTGTTTGAATCCCTTTATTGTACAACTCAATCCAGTCCTCGTGTTCACTTTGCTCATCGATCGCATCCGTATCGTTGTCCGCCAAAATCTCATTGATCACCACGTCAGTTGAGGCCGCATAGGACGATGCAATAGAGATATAGTACACATCATGCTCCGCTCCGACAGGTTGATAGGTTTGGGTTTTGGCTGTATTGTTTTCGATGGCTTGGACATAAAATTTAATGAACTCACCTGCTGTTAGAGAAGGCAATAGGGCCGAGAAAACACCGTCGCCTGAGGTTGCATCACCATTGCTGCCATCGTCATGCATAGTGAGTACCGCAAAATTACCCACCAATGTTGTCGCATAAAATAAGTTGACGCCAAATAAACCATCGGGTGATGATACTGCTGCTGTCACCAGCCCTTGTTCTCCCTCAATTGGATTCATCCATTCGCCTTGAGCGCTAGTCATCAATACATTTTGTATAGACGCTCCCACTGTATTCACTTCGGTATTGGACATGATAATATTGCGACGCGTATTGATGGCATCAATCAAATCACCCACACCAGATGTAAACTGACTATAACTATATAACTTTTTATCGTCATCTTGCACTTCTTGATCAATCAAAGCGCTGTAGGTATTGATGATATCAGCGGCCGTTGATTCATTCAAAAAATCTTCAACGACTGTTCGCATATGCGCCAAATAACGCTGACGCCAAATGGGCACATTCAATAATTTATTCAGCAAGGGATAATCGACATCATCGGCGTGGTAGAAGGGACTCCAATTGAGATGCGCATCTGCCAAAATACTGTTTCCGTCATACTCCTGTGGGGTCAAACGTCCCGTTTCCAATTCCCAATAACAGTAATAATCCATTTTACCCTTGTAGATGTAGCTGTCATCATCGGCAAAAGCATTCTCGATGGCCAAAAACCAAAGTGCCCGATCAATGTCCATGACTTCAGGCAATGTGGTAGGCAATTCTGTCCCGCTGTCGTTGTTCAAAACGTCACAAGCATGGATCAATGTTTGCCATGGATCCAACGCATTCGTCGATTTCAATGTATAATATGAATCATAATCGGACTGCGCATCGCCGTTATAATTGAGCGCTGCAGTTCCATCACCCCACTGCGGACCACCGCCGCCGCCACCCCCCATAGTTCCTGAGGGTGCATCAGCCCGCCAATTGGTGCCGTCATTGCTTAGATACCATTCTTCCAAAAAATCCTTGTTTAACTGCTGCACAGATGGATACAAGCCCCATGATTCGCCATTGATGTAGAGCTTCACAAAAGAACAGCGAGCCGCAGGGATGTGTTTGTCAATCATGTAATAAAACATAAACTCCTTCATGAATGAAGGATCATCAAAACAATTGTTCAAATTAAAATTGTTGTAGCCTTCTATGTCTTGGCCACTAATAAAGGCATCGGTGAGAATACTGAAACTCTTTTTTTCTTCCCCTTGGGTCATCAGATATGAGGTTTGGCCTTTGAAGCCAACTCCCACTTGAAGATACGTCACACCATCTACAGTCAAAGTTGCTTCAATATTGGTTTCCGAACCGTACGCATTAGTCAGCAAGGTCCAATAATTGGATTGACTAAACTCCAAATAAAATTCTTTGATCACATTCGGGTTGTATAGACCATTGTCGGGTTGTCCCCCCATGGTGATGCGGTGGTTGACTTCGTCGAGGTTCCATTGATTGGGGAGTGATTGCGCATGGCAAGCAACGGCAAAAAGGAATAAAACTCCAAATAGTAAATTCTTCATTGGTGGAAATATATTGAATGTGAGCGGCCGATAGACAATAGAGACGTACTTTCTGCTTGCAGTTCGTTATTAATCAAATCCAACCTCAAAGGACTTTACACCGTTCGAAAAAAAAATCTTGGCCACCCAAGATTTTTTTATGTGCGAATGTATTAATAAGTGCCGTGTGAGCGCATAAAACGGAATTTACAACCCATATGATTAAAGTGCGGCCTGAATCCGGCACTTTTAAAGAGGCATCAAAAGTGAGAGGAACTCAAGGAAATGAAGTAAAATCTGAATTGAAGGCACGCGCAATCGATCTTTGGTGTATTGAGTATCGGATTTTGATTCATTAATTTGCACGGTGCAAGTATCAACACAACTTATCGAAAAGTGTCTACAAGGCGACCAAAGGGCTTACAGCGAGCTCTATCGCACTTGTTATCCCTTTATGATATCAGTGACAGCCAGGTACATCCGTCAACGCGAGCAGGCCATTGAAGTGGTGAATACCGCTTTTATCAGCATGGTCAATGGCTTGCATCAGTATAACGCAGCATACCCCTTTGGAGCTTGGCTGCGGCGTATTGTCATCAATACTGTGTTGAACGAATACCGTAAAAACAATCGACTTAAATCGAAAGTAACATTCATCGATCAAGATGAATTGGCTCGCATTAAAGTCGGCGATGATGCTGATCTCAGTGAATTTGACATTGATCGAATTACCCTGGTAAAAGACTGCTTGGTACTTCTACCCCGCGTAACAGCACAAGTATTTAATCTTTTTATGATTGATGGCTATTCACACAAAGAAATATCCGCTATGCTCAATATGAGTGAAGGCACATCCGCTTGGCATGTCAATGAAGGCAAACAGCGGATCAAAACCATAATCGAAAAACGTCGCTCCGAAAAAAAATGAGTACAGAAAAAAAACATAACATCGATGACCTCATTCCTGAAGGATGGGAATTCCGCGAGGAATACATGGAGCAAGCTCTGACCTGCCTCCATCGACAGCGCGTCTGGATGAAATGGCGAAAAACCATGTTGTGGATGTCCGCGGCCTCAATCATTGTATTGATTGGAGCATCGCTTTTGCATGTTTGCTCCAATCCAACTGTACTTTCTGCGTCCGAAGCGAAATTGAGTCATTCGAATTTGGACACCTCTGCAATTCAGTCAAATGCTCTTCAAAGCAAAGACGAACCAAAACTTTCAAACGCTCCGAGTGCTGCTTCGAATGTCCATGAGGCTGTGGAACAGTTCGTTGATGACAAACTATCTAACCATACCGATATCCATGCGCATGCATCAACGAAAATGGTGAACACATCAAAAACGAAGTCAAATCAAAACAGTACCAAGCACCATCCTATACCGTCAAATCACCTTGACGAAATAGAAACGGACTCCAACGATCAAATTGCAGATGAACGCCATCGAGTGAATGAAACCCCGCAGGAGGACTTCTCGAAAAAAGTCCAAATTCCATCACCAAGGTATTCCAATGTTTTGATGAATGCTCAAGCTGAATCCGGAAAAACTGGCGATGAAACAATAATGATGCGGAGAGATGCTTTTGCCCCGCTCCAATCACTGAATACACAATTACCCATTCCAGCATCATTGCGTCCCAATGGAAATTCGATTGGTCTCGGTTCATCGCATCAAATTTGGGCATTCGCAGGCAATGCCATGTGGGCAGACTATGGCCGCCCATTGAACTCACTAAATTTCCAGCCCATTGTTGGTATTGGTTATGGCTACCGAGTTCACCCCAAATGGTATCTTCGCGCTCAATTGGCATATTCGTCTATACAGAATCCAGGGGCCATATTCCAACAAACTCAAAACTATTATGACTATCAAAAATGGCAATCCAACACCAAAATAACGACCAATCGATTGCATTATGGGTCTGTTCAATTCGCCGTCAATTGTGCGATCAATAAGCAATGGAATGCCGCCTTCGGCCTAATGAGTAGCATTAAATTAACAGGCAGCAATACAATACTTGATACTGATATCTACGAACAGGTTCAAGAACGCAAAGAGACGGGTTATGTAAGCGGATTCAAACGTTTCAATTACGGAGCAACAGCCGCCTTGGATCGTCGAATCAATCAAAGGGTCTCACTTGGATTTCAATATATACTTGGGCTAACCGATGTTTCGGACGACGCTGTATTCGGAGAGAAAACGAAGCAGTCCAATTCGCAACTTAATCTCATCATAAGCTATAGATTCAAATGAAAAATATTTTCTATTTCTTCTCATTGATGCTTGGTCTTGTTTCTTGCAAAGACAAGACCATCGAAGATATTGTCGCAACGCAACCTGTTTTCACCTTTAGCGGCAACATCAATGGTTCTCCGCTGCATATAGCCGCAGGTGTGGATACCTATGAATCGCATTTTGTTACGGAACAAGACTTTTTTGGAATCTACAATTACAACAGTATGCTAAGTCCCGGCGGATGCAACCAATGCGGACCTTCGATCAAAATAAAATTATTTGGACTTGAAGAGAAAGGCCCAAACGACTTGCCCAACTCTGCCATTGACCTTGCGGTGGATTCAAGGGAATACCTGACGCTTCTTTCGACTACCAACAATTTGTCCTTCCATTTTTTCGCCAATCAAAACGACAATGATTTGGATCATTATTGGAGCTTTGGCGATGGCGGAATTTCTACTCAAAACGATCCCGAACACACCTATGACTTACCGGGAACTTACACGGTAACACACACCATCGAAAATGCAGAAAATGTAAGTTCGACTGTTTCATTCATCATCGAAGCAGGAGTACCCAACTCTTTCTGCAGTTTGCCTTTTCAAGTGAATGAGAATGGACCCAACAATTTTCATTTCCATCACCCCTTCAACTTACCACCGTTCTTGGACAATGTCATTTGGACCATATCCGATGACGACGGCGCAGTGATTTATTCTACGAATCAAGACAATTTCGCATATAACCTTCCAGCAGATGAGGAGTTTGAAATATGTTTGATTTTTGTCAATGAAATAACCGGATGCGAAGGATCTTACTGCCTAACTATCGACAATAATGAAGGTCCGTTTATTGATCCAGGATTTCAAATTGCTCCAGATCCTGTAATGCCCACGATCGGCAAAGTGGTAGTGGAATACCGAGATATCAATGGACAACTTTATCATAGTGCCATTGAAGAAAACAACATCAATGGTTTCGAAATTATTGAAAGCTCATTATACACTCCATTGTATGCCGGATCTCCAATCACGCGGAAGCTAAGTATCCTCCTGAACTGCACACTTGAAAATACAAATGATGCAAACGATCATATAACTCTTGAAAATGCACAAGCCATATTCGCTTTTGGCATAGAATAAAATGCCCCACCTTGTGAAACAATTCAAGTATCTCCTTTGCGTTATGGTCTCTCTTTGGATTCTTCTGAATTCCAATGAGATCCTTGCTCAAGATTTTCCACCTGTGGCAGCCAATGTCATGAATTTTCCGACGGGCTCATACATCATCCCAATGGATAATGCGCACCAGGCGCTGAACGGCGAACCATTTAATCTTCAAGCCTACGGCCTTTTATACCAATTGCTCGAAGCTGGTGTACCCGTGCATTGGGCCATTGCAAGCGGCAAACAAAAAGACGCGATCGATTTTTCCATTATGTGTTCTCGCTTATATCCATCTGTTACGGCGTCATCGCTGCAAGATTTTCGCGCAGGCGCATTTATCATTGACGCGAACGATATTGGAAACATCCCCAATTGTGCAGGGAGCACCAATCTTTTGATTGATAACCTCATAATCAACTATGGCAATCAAGTAGCAGTATATCAATCCCAACAAACATTTGATGCGGATATTCGGTATATTCTTACCAATGCCCCTGTCCTCGCTATTCTTGATGATGGCGGATTCAGTGAAACAGGCTATGAATTGCTCGACTATGTGGACATCCCCTATACACTTATCGGCTACAATGCTTTTGCTCAAAACAATGCCTGCTACACCATGATTGCGCAACCCCATTTAAGTGCAGCGGATGTGGATGCCGCCTATGCAGGAATTGTTACCGCATTCATCAACAACGGCGGCAACTTTTTCGCACAATGTGCCGCCGTTCAAGCCTTTGAGGAGAATGCCAATTATTTGACCACAACTGGTTTTACATACTTCAGCCAGAATCAAATGAACACCAATTTCATTTATGAAAGCAACGATATGCCCGTGATGCAATTCGAAGGTCCCGTGCTGGGTTTCGGTGTTGGTTCTACAAGTAATTTCGCCCTAGAAGCACAATGGATGCCTTATGCCTATCCGTGCATTTCTGGTAACAACGAAGACAATGTGCAATCTTTTCTTGTTGCAGCAGGTGATTACAATGGTGCAACCATTGGAGGCAATATTTTTTATCTCGGTGGTCATAACTACACACCCCAACAAACCATACAAAGTGGCGGTGGGGGTGGGGGTGGCAATTCGTTTGATTCGGATGTCATCGAAAGCTACAATCTCAATCGTGTATTTCTCAACGCCGCATTTGTTCCCGCATCTTGGGCTACGCCCTGCGCCGCGCCCAACCAATGCATCTGCCCTGGTCAATCGGGGAATATCGGATGTGGATTTGATCTCAATATCGGTTATGCGTGGACCCCATCGGCAACATTGAGCTGCAGCGACTGTCCCAATCCCACAGCTACTCCCACTCAAACGACAGTCTATACCGTGGAATCTGGCAATGGATGCTCCAGTGTATCAATGACGGTATTTGTAGACTGTCCCATAAGCAATACCATCTCGGCCTCTGGTGATACTATTTGTCCTAATAATTGTGCGACAATTCATCTTGCAACTGATCTCATGGAAGGAATTGCCACGGTAATGATCAACGGTACCGAATATCCATTCGGTCCAACGTACGAATTTTGTCCAACCCAAACTACCTTATACGAAATCATTGTGACCGACTCCATCGGCACTTCGTTTAGCACTGAAGCAACGATAGACGTTTTGGAAGTACCCACGGCAGGAATTACGGGCGGAACGCCATGCATGGAAACCAATGTCTCCTATACGGCCAACAATATGACCAATCCAACTTGGATGAGCAATGCCACCCTGTCATGCACCATTTGTGACGCCACTTCGGTCGCAGTTCTAAACAATTTTACATTGGTCGCCATCGATGTCTCCGTCGATGGATGCACATATACCGATACACTGGAGGTGGTGGCCATTCCTAGCCCTGCAATAACAGTCAATAACGGATCCATTTGCATGGGCGAATTTATTACCCTTACCGCCAATGGCGCTGACAATTATTTCTGGCCCCTGCAAAATTTGGTGGGCCCGCAGATAGCTGCCAATCCCACCGCAAGCGGTCCCATTATGGTCATAGGAACCAATCAAGGTCTTTGTTCGGACACCTCCTATGCGCAGGTTACCGTTTTGCCTATCCAATCCGTTGTGATCGAAGAATATGTTAACATCTGCGAGAACGACAGTTGCGCTATACTCTCCACCGCAGCGCTTGCCGATATCGCTTGGTATGATATCGATGGCAACTTTGTCAGCACTTCGCATTCCATCCAAGTCTGTCCCGATGAAGAAACTTTTTACGTGGCCACAACTACCGATCAAGGTTGCTTTTTGCCGGATACGGTCTCGGTCTATCTGGTTCCTTTACCCGATGTTTCCACCACCAACGATACGATCGTGTGCCCTGGTGAGATTATACAACTCCAAGCTTATGGGGCCGATACATATCTATGGCAAAACAGCAATGGCTCATTGGAAGTGATCGAAGATCTATTACAAGTCTTTTATCCTTATGAATTGGTCGTTGCAGGAACCGATACTGCCGGATGCATCAGTTATGACACGTTAATAATTGAGACGTTTCCGCAACCCATAGCTGCATTCAACACCAATCCAACGGAGTTGTTTTTTGCCGCAGCACCCATCCAATTCATCAATATCAGTCTCGATGCGGATTGTTATTCATGGAGTTTGGGTGATGGATATCATACCAATACCGATAACCTCACTTATTCCTATGAACTACCTGGATTTTACGTTGCCGAATTGGCTGCTTGCAATGAGTTTGGGTGTTATGATACTACCTTGAAAGGAATATTAATCAATCATGAATTTCACTATTATTTACCCACCGCTTTTACCCCCAACAACAATGATTTGATCAACAATGTATTTCAAATCGAAGGTATGAGTATTAGCGACGAGAATTTCGAACTTACCATTTTCAATCGATGGGGTGAAATGATCTATCAAATGCACGATCCCCATGATGTTTGGTTGGGTAACCATTACAAGAACGAAAACTATTATGTACCTGACGGTGTATACAATTGGCGACTTAAAGTGATGGATGAATATAGTAAAATAAAATACGAGGATGCCGGACATGTGGTCATCTTAAGATAGCCATTCACCGAATGAAATCAGCCTCTCACCGATTCATCAGATAATTACTTGGTATGGTACTTAGTTTTGGAGACAACTAATACATACCCATGTATACCCTACAAACAAAACAGCTCTCCCACCGCTTTGGGAATGGTCAAATGGCCGTTGATCATATCAACCTTCAGGTCCCTGACCAATCCATCTATTGCTTCTTAGGCCCGAATGGTGCGGGGAAAACCACCACACTGAGACTGCTTCTCGGTCTAATCAAGCCAACGGCAGGTACAATCAACTTCTTTCCCAATCACCCTTCACCGAATCGAGTAGCGCTCATGCAACGCATTGGAGCATGCATTGAAGTCCCCTCCTTATTTCATCATCTCACGGCCGTTCAAAACGTAGCCATCTGCGCCAACGCATATCGGACTCCGAAATCCAGAATGGACGAAGTATTGCAACTTTTGGGACTGGCAGATGCCAAAAACAAAAAGGTATCACAATTTTCTCTTGGGATGAAACAGCGACTCAGCATTGCCATCGCCTTGCTGCATCAACCCGAGTTAGTGATCTTAGATGAACCCACCAACGGGCTCGATCCGCAAGGCATTGCTGAGATACGCTCCACCATTATCGAGCTCAATAAAAATGAAAAGATCACATTTTTGATTTCAAGCCACCTGTTGAGTGAGGTTGAAAAGCTGGCCACCCATGTCGGCATCATTCACAAAGGCCAGATGAAGTTTCAAGGGACGATGACCGAACTCTATCAGGCATCCTCCAAAGCAGCTAAACTCATTCTCTCTACAGACAACGACGAGGCCGCTATGCAACTCATTGCCACACATTTTGATATGCAACCAATCGCTTCGGGCGCACTCATCTATTCATCAATCGATCAATCACTCAGTCTAAAAATCAATCGCATGTTACACGACCACCGAATAGGCGTGTCGCAGTTGCAATGGCAAGACAACGATTTAGAAACTCACTTTTTACGTCTCATTCAAAACCCTACCCTATGAACACTACTTTTGGCCGAAGCCTTCAATGCGAATGGATGAAAACGCGCCATACACCAGCCGTGCGCATTGCCCTCGTGGGTGCTTTGTTGATTCCATTGATCATGACCATCGCTCAACTGCGCATGCCCAAGACGATGTCCTACAATGCCAATCCCGCAGAATACTGGATCAAACTTTACATTCACAGTTGGGAATTCATGGCGGTCCTATTGCTTCCATTCGGGATCATCCTTATCACGAGTATGCTTGTCCAAATTGAATTCAAGAATAACACCTGGAAACAGACCCTCATCACTCCGCAAAGTCTTACGTCCATCTACTTTGCCAAATTCGTGATCATCTCAATGCTTTTGTTGTTGTTCTTTGTCAGCTTCAACTTGTTCATTGTCCTGTCGGGAATCATTCCAGGTTTGTTGCACAGTGACATCGACGTGCCGGCACATTGGCCTCCGCTTTTGAAAATCACCAAAGACATGGCGGCCATGTGGCTCACATGCCTGCCTTTGCTCGGCCTGCAATACACACTTAGTTTGCGATTCTCCAACTTCATCGTGCCCATCGCCATCGGCCTGGCATGCATCATCGCTGGAATATTTGCCCTTCAATGGAGCCAAGGCTATCTCATTCCATTTGCCTACAGCAGTTTCCATTTTATGATCATGTCAGGCCAAGAGAAATTTCAATTTCCCTACAATATTTATTGGCTTTCCCTCATTTCGTTTGTGGTGTTTGCTGGCGTTGGCTACCTTTCATTCCTATTTAGAAAATACAAAGGTTGATACGAAAATTCTCAATACCTCTATTGCACGTGGGCTACTGGTTGATGTACAGCCTGCTTTTCTTGGTATTGTATGTATTTCTGGCGCTTAGCGGCCTCCAGCACAATCAAGACCCCAAGACCATTCTTGTGTCGTGGATGAAAATAATTGTCGGATTCGCTTATGTGCCTGCCATCATCGGTTTCTATTATGGCTATTGCATTGCCTTTCCCAAATATCTTGCTCAAAGGAAGATCAAGGTTTTGATTGGAAAAAGCATCATAGCTTCCATCGTTTCTGCGCTTTTTGGTGGCCTCGCATTGTCGTTCATTTTTCGATATAATATTATGTGGAATGATGGACTTCAATCGGCGATTCCCCAACTTATGTTGATGTCATTCATTGGCGCGATCAATTTGGTGCTTGGGAGTGTCATTCGAGGATTTGTGCAGTCCACCATAGACATTTCGATCAAAGAATCTCTTGAACGCGAGCGCTTGCAACTTGAAATGCATCTCCTTCGCATACAAGTCAATCCGCATTTCTTATTCAACACACTCAACAATATAGACGCATTGATCAAAATCAATCCAGTCAAGGCTTCCGAATACCTCCATAAGCTAAGTCAATTTATGAGGCAGTTGGTGTATCAAACCGAAGATGCTTGGCAGCCCTTGGATCGCGAAATCTTACTCATCGAAGACTATGTTGAATTGCAGCAACTTCGATCCAATGATCCCATTCAGATCAATTGGTCCATCCAGGGACCTACAGAAGATGCACTTGTCCCACCGATGTTACTGCTGCCTCTTATCGAAAACTGTTTTAAGCATGGACTCATACAGCTTCCACATCCATTGACCATTCGCATCAACGCAGATGTGCATGGCATCCAAATAACATTTATCAATACGATCGATGCCTCTAACTCTAGTATAGCTGGTGGATTGGGCCTTGAACTCACGCGAAAGAGACTATTGGCCATGTATGGAAATTCGGCTGAACTCAAAGCCGGTTCAACAGTGGATGGCTATATCCAAACCATATCCATTACAAACACCATATGATCCAGTGCATCATTATCGAAGACGAACCGATGGCGGTTCAGAATTTGCGCAGAGCGCTCATGGAGCATGGTGATATACGTATCGCTGCTGTGTTTGAGCATGCCTCAGCGGGACTTTTGTATGCTTCAGAAAATGACATTGATCTCATTTTCTTGGATGTGCATTTGGGCCGACAAAACGGATTGCAAGAACTAAAAATATCGAAAAAAACTCCCCCTGTGATTGTGATATCGGCCAATAGTCAATATGCACTTCAAGGATTTGAATTGGATGTATGTGATTATTTACTCAAACCATTTACCACCGAACGACTTCACCGCGCCTTGGAGAAATTCAAAGCCACGCAGCATCAAACCAACGAGGCCCCAGCTTGCTTTATCATAAAATGCGATTCACGATTTGAAAGCATCGCTTACCGCGATCTCATTTGTATTGAAGGCATGGGTGACTACAGACGTGTCATCACCCTGCAACGCAAAATAATGACGCTTCAAACTTTTCGGGAATTGGAAGAAAAATTAGATCCACACTATGTCATGCGCATCCATAAAAGTTATATGATTCACCTGAATGCCTTGATGGAGTTCAAAAGCAGCAGAGTGACACTCACCAACAACATGCAGCTTCCAGTATCTGAAACCTATCGCAAGGCACTGAAAGAACGTTTGCAAAGTGGCTCTTTTACTATATCAAATAAAGACGCTGGCTAGCTTGACTAGAACTTCAAAAAGCGTTCACTCCACTCAAAAAAGAAAAGCGAAACCATATTCAGCAAGTACATCTAAATCTAAGACTTGCCAAATCAATACATCATTCTTCCTTGCGCTTTTTGGGTTTGACCACACCAAACA
Source organism: Flavobacteriales bacterium (assembly GCA_027488055.1). Taxonomy (GTDB): domain Bacteria; phylum Bacteroidota; class Bacteroidia; order Flavobacteriales_D; family Sanyastnellaceae; genus CANHSF01. The sequence goes on from JAIYCK010000268.1 coordinate 15,597, forward strand.
TACGGCTCACGTTGAAGCCGAACATGATATCGCCTTCTTCCCATTGGCCGGTAGTTTCAGTGATGAAGCCCTTCTCATTCATGGGCTTGCTATTGGTGAAGTGTAATTGGAATACGTGGCCGCCAGTTTCAATATCAAAACCCAATGACAATGAATTGGTATATACGGCATCCAATTGATTGGGTAAATTATAGAAATACTCCGCATTGAAAGAACTCCGTTTGGTCAATTTGAAACGACCACCAGCACCCATCGAGAAGACATCGTGCTTCACCGAAGGATCCGCAATGATATTGCGATGCACCAACGTTGGAGCAATTTGAATAGATAGTCGATCATTGAATTTACGCGCCACCAAAATTTGATGGCAATAAAACAAACGCGACGTAAAATAATTTTTACGATCCGGATTCTCCCACTGAGTGGCTCTTACCACCATGGAAGTGAAAACCGATAGACTGATAGGCATGTTGCGTTTGCCTGTGCTTTGTCGAAGTATTTTGTACTTCAAAAAGCCATCTATTTCCTTGTTCACGTTGCTTCGGCCGAATCCTGCCATCAACTTATCTGTGACTCCGTATTCGAATCCCAAACGCATGGATGCTACATCCAAGCCCCACAGGTTATCGGCTCCAGTATTGACGGCTCCAAAGCGGTGACTGATCCGAAAATCCAGCACCCCTGCCGCTGGATTCTCATTGCTGTGCATATTGATGACCCTTGTGCTTTTGAAGGTGGCAAACACATAATTCGTTGTTTCCTCCTCAGGACCTAATAAGGACAATAAATCAGTGGTATCTGCCTGCGCGCTGACCTGTTGGAAAGCAAAAAGGGCTGAACAAATCAGCCCTATTTTGAAGAAGTTCATCAAACGTATTTGCATTATTTCTTTAGTTCTTGTAAATTACCTTTTACTGTAATCTCGATGTTGTTTGAAATCGTATCTGCTTTGTCACCTGGGATTTGAATGCCATACTCGGATGGTTTGACAAAGAATTTGGAATCACATGAAATGGCGCCACCTTTCACGATGAAAGTGGCATCTGTCGAAATCTTCTTGGTCACGCCGTGCATCGTCAATTCACCTGATACTTTCGCTTTGTATGTCCCATCCGCCTTAAAATTAACAGCACTGATATTTTCAACCTTGCCTTTGAAAGTCGCTTTGTCAAACTTGTCACTTTCCATGTAGGTTTCATTGAAATGCTCGCCCATAAATGCATTTTCAAACACGAAACCCTTGATCAATACTGACCATTGAATGTCACCTGTGGCGGCATCGACCACACAAGTGGCTTTGTTATTGGTGGCTTGAATTTTCTCCATTTTGGCATCAGAGAAAAATTTGATGCTACCGTCTTTGGTAAAATACTTTTGAGCTTGTGAGAAGTACGATACTGCGCTCAAGATGGCGATAAAAAGGAATTTTTTCATTGGTTTATTTTTCTTTGGTTTTTTCTACTAATACGCCTTGGTTTAAGAGTACATCACTTTGTTCAAGCAACTCCTCGTACATGAAACCATTGCAGATGCCCTTGATTTCAATAGTTGTGCCAACTTGTGCATTGACAGCCATATCACCTTTTTTCAATGTGACAATGACGTGAGCTGATTCATCTTCTGTGTTCATCACCAACTCTGTATCTCCTGATGCATCTTGTTTTACCTCTTGGAGCAAACCGCTCACTTGGATTACTTTGTCTTTGTATTTACCGAATGCAACACTGTCATCGGCAGCAAACTCCAAGAACAATGCATGTGCGGTGACCTTTGCAAAAGCAGCTTCATCGGCTGCAGTACGGTGTGCTTTATTCCACACAAAAAACCAGATATATCCTACAACGAGGAGGGCAACTGCCAATGCAATGAGAATGTACTTTTTCATTATTATTAATTTTCTGGAAAGTTATTTTGACTCCACAAGATCCATGCATCAATCGAGCACTGGTTCATCTTGGGTTCATTTTTGGGCATTGGACTGCAACCGCTGGTGTGTTCAATGGTGCAGAGGAGGCCATTCTCTGTCGCAGCCTTGACTTGCGCATAGGTTTCTAGCGACAAGGAAGCCGACGGTGATGCTCCAGCATGGCAGCTCGAAGTGGCACAATTCGCATCGCATATGGCTTTGATTCTGCCATTGTACGAAAAGACCGTGTTGTCGCAAACCACATCGTTCGCGTATAGCTCGGATTCTACATCGTAGTAGCAAGCGCCTAGACTAGCAAAGCAAATTATTCCACATATCCAATACCAATTCGAACGTTTCATTAATATTTTAATTTTTACGAAAATAGGTAGAAAATGACGATTAATTGTTGGGTGCACCTGCATTTACCCACAACTGAAATTGTGCAATGTTGCAAGCTGGCAAACCTAAAGTATTGTCAGGCATGATAAGATAACCACCCGTGCCTTGCAACGAATGCATCAACCTGCCGTCAAGGGCTACAGCCTGAATTTGAGCAAAGGTCTCAAGGGCTACGCCGCCATCTGGTGAAGAACCACTGTGACAACCTACACAAGCCAACTCAATAGTGGGCTGAAGATTGGCGGCAAAGGAAAACTGTGTTGGATCACAATCCGGCGTGCAACTATTGTTCTGAGCGCCTTGGTTGACCCACTGGGTGAGTATACCAATTTGTTCTGCCGACAACGGCCCACCCATCTCCGAAGGCGGCATTAAATTGTTGCCTGTCTCTGTGAGCACCTCAATCATATCGCTATCCCCTGCATCACCCGGTGTGACAATATCACTTCCCATAAGTGCGGCATAGCTATATAGACGAATATCGTCTTCTGCCGTGATGGCATCATGACAATCCGTCATTGCACAATTACTGACAAGGATGGGAAGCACCTGCGAATTAAAGTAAACTGAATCGGGATCACATGGATGTGGGTTGACTATCAGCGTATCTGGATTACCGCCGTTGCCAGGATCCTCCACAATTACCAATTCAGGTTCATGCTTACAGGCAGCGACAGCGCTAAGTAGCAGTATGACCAAAAACGACCACACATACTTTCCCATTTTGTTTCCTTTTTCTTGCATTGACTAACTAAAAATACATCTTAATAACTGGCATATTGGTATTCAAGACCCTCATGACAAACTTATGATGATCTCAATGAACCGAACATGATCCAAGTCATGATCTCAACGCATTTAATCCCACGAAATTGTGACCTCTTCCGATGTGGGATGCGCCTGACAACATAATGTCTTGCCTCCTTGTACTTCTTTATCCGTGAGGGCAAAATTCTTGTCCATGACGACATCACCACTCACCACTTTGGCCATGCACGTGGTGCACACACCGCCCTTGCAGCTATATGGCGCATCAACACCTGCATCTAGCGCGGCATCTAATATGGTGCTGCCTTCTCGGCCCAGCTCGAAGGTAGTCTGAATGCCATCGATGATTACAGTAACTTTTGCCATGTTATTTGGATTCTAATAATTGATTAATTTCCTGCAAAAATACAGCATCTTCCCAATTGCAAGCATCTACCTTTTGGAATACTATTTCATTGCGCGGATTAATGACATAAGTGGTTGGTATGGTTCGCACACCTATCTCGTTCAAACTAGCTATCTTCAGTATTTTGATATCGGAAGGCAATAACATGCGCATCTGATTGATCTCCTCCCATGTATCATCGGTTAAGAAAACAAAGTTCAATCCACGCGCTTGCAATGCCTCGTACTGCTTGGTAATTTGTCTGATCTCTCGGATACAGGGCCCACACCAATGTGCATAAAAATGGACAATTTCAGCACCTTTTCGTTCCGCACCCAAATTGGAGAATTGACCGGGAGCCACCTCGACCTGGATGGCGTCTTGCTCCAAATCCGATGGTATTTTGTACATCCAATAATATATTCCATAGATCGTACAAAAGGCTGCCAGAATCAGCAGCAGGTTTTTATTATTTTTCATTTCTATTTCGTTGTTTTGAGGGGTGCCCAACCAAATCAATCCGTTGGTGCAGACTCGTCCATCCATTCGTGGTCAGGCAATGGATCAAAGTAGGAGGGATCGGGTGCCTCATCGCTCACTTGCGTTATCTCATAACGAACGGTCAGGTGGTCTTGATAAAATACAAAATACATTGGCATGCCCGGTAAATTGATGTAGCGCTCTTTCAACGCACATGGAACATTCACAGCATACCAAACAGATAAGGTATTGTTTGGCATTTCATTCTCTCGCCAAATGGCCTTTTTGCAGGGGTGTTGGGCAATGATCGTATCGCCTTCGGCCAATTCAAATCGACCTCTTTCAAATGCAAATTGGGCTGAACTTTCTACAGCAGATGCGCCTTTCTTTGGCTTTGATCGCATCGCTATTTTTTTACCCATCGCCTCAAAGTAACTCACCTCCTCGTTTTTCAAACTGTCCGTTTGGACTATGACATACCCCATTGAAGGAACGATGAAATTGCATCTTGAAAAATATGGTTTATTGAAGATGGTAAATTGCATGTTCAATGCCTGCTCTTGACCGCCAAGATCGATGTCGGTGCCAATGACTTTGAGTCCGCCAGCATACGATCCTGTGCGATGTTGGGACCAACTAGCTATTGCGAGTCCACAGATCAATACAACGGAGCAGAGCACAGATTTCATATCACAAAGATACACTTTGATGACATTGAAAGTGATTCGTTTTGGCTGATTCAATAGGCCAATAAATCAGCGATCTCGACACTCACTTTATCCGCATTGGGCAGAAGAGCCGCTTCCAATTGACTATTCAAGGGAATGGCCGGAGTAGCTACCGAACCCATTGTGCGAACTGGTGCATCCAAATACTCAAAACAACGTTCTGAGATGAATCCTGCGATATTGCGGGCGAAACTATTCTCCGGTGCCTCTTCCGTAAGCACCAAGCAACGACCACACTTTCGAACAGCAGCGAGAATAGCATCCTCATCTACAGGTGATAGTGTGCGCAAATCCAAAAGTTCGATTTGGCCAGGAAATTGGGCTGCCGCTGATTTGGCCCAGTAGACCCCCATTCCATAGGTAATGATGGCCAAAGCCTTATCTTCGGTAGCTTGCAAAACCGTGCGCGCCTTCCCAAAAGGAATCACATAGTCTTCCGATGGCTCAATGGTGCGGGCATCTTCAGTCCCTTTCACTTTACTCCAATACAAGCCTTTGTGTTCCAACATGACAACTGGATTGGGGTCGTAATAGGCCGACTTGAGCAATCCCTTGAGATCAGCACCAGTGCTTGGATAGGCCACCTTGATGCCCTTGATATTACACAATACGCTTTCAACGCTGCTACTATGATAAGGGCCACCGCTGCCGTACGCTCCGATGGGCACACGTATCACGCACGACACAGGCCACTTGCCATTGCTCAAATAATAACTTCTGCTTACTTCTGTAAACAACTGGTTGAGTCCAGGCCAGATATAATCAGCAAACTGCACTTCCACTATGGGTTTCAACCCTACAGCGCTCATGCCCACTGTGCTTCCAATAATAAAAGCTTCTTGGATGGGTGTATTGAACACGCGTTGATCGCCAAATTTTTCGGCCAAGGTTGCTGCTTCACGAAACACCCCTCCCAACCGCTTGCCGACATCTTGACCGTATAAAAGCGACTCCGGATGGTTCCCCAAAATTTCTTGCATAGCAAACAAAGCACAATCGACCATGACCGTGGCTTCTTTACCCGCTGGACTGCGGTCGCCTTTCTCCTCCATCACAGGTGAGGGCGCCATCATGAAATTCAATAGATCAGCTGATGTGGGATCAGGTGCTTGCAAGGCTTGTTCATAAGCCTCTTCTACCTCTGAGCGGGTGCGATTGGAAATAGCTTGCAGGTCTTGATCACCAAAGCCAAATCCTTTGAGATCCTTGATAAATCGAGGAAGTGGATCACGGCGTTGCGCTGCTTCTAAATCATCGCGGTACCATTCTTTGCGCACTCCGCTGGTATGATGGCCGAGCAAAGGCACTTTGCAATGGATCAACCAAGGACGACGTTTGGTGCGCATATCGTCGATGACTTCGCGTATAACGTTGTAACAATTGACGAAATCCGTTCCATCGAGCGACTTTAGCTTCAGGCCGGGGAACGCACGCGAGTAAGTTGCCGCATCACCAAACCGAATTTCAGAAGAATGTGCACTAATGTCCCATTCATTGTCTTGTACAAAAAACAGGATCGGCAATTGCTTCAAGGTAGCCATGTGCAGGGCTTCTGCGACCTCGCCTTCCGTCATAGCGGCATCTCCGATACTGCACACTGCAATGCCACCCAATTCATGATCTTCCATCAATCCTTGTTGCTCTTTGTATTGCAGTCCCATCGCTACGCCTGTGGTAGGTATCGCTTGCATACCGGTGGCAGAACTCTGATGGGGTATTTTGGGCATGTCATCCCTGCGCAATGAAGGATGGCAGTAATAGGTGCGGCCTCCTGAAAATGGATCGTCGCGTTTGGCCATCAATTGGAGCATGAGTTCGTATGGCTTCATGCCAATACCCAATAAAATACTATCGTCTCTGTAGTAGGCACTCAAATAGTCTCTTGGCTCGAGCTGCATGCCCAACGCCAATTGGCAGGCCTCATGGCCGCGGGAAGTCGCATGTACATATTTCGCTGTGACCTTAGCGTTTTCTTCATACAAATCAGAAAGATGGCGCGCAGTGGTCATCAGTTCATACGCTTTCAGCAAGCGATCACTTGTTAGCTGGTGGTCGCCTTTGGTCAATTGATTCTCCATGGAAATAGGTCTTGGTCTCTGTTGTTAAACGGCGTGCAAGTTAATTCAAATCCACCACGATTTATGCGCTCCGCAATCAATCCACTGGTTGTTTTTGCAAGCCCCGTCCGATCTTCAAACCCTTTACCTATGAGGCTTTTACGGATCCACAGGTTACACTAGAGCACCCCAATGTTGAAAACAACTTGCAGGTAAATGCATTGGATCTTTTTCATTTCACATCTGATAACTTTCATTGGAAATACGCTATTTTAGCGGCTTCTATGCTCATTCGCTTTAGTAAATACCAAGGTACAGGCAACGATTTTATCATGATCGACAATCGTGCGGGAGATATCCATTTGACTGCACCTCAGATTGTCCAGATGTGTGATCGCAAATTCGGTATAGGAGCCGATGGGATCATTTTGATCGAGGAAACTGGTTTTTCAGACTTTTACATGAATTTTTATAATCCCGATGGCTCCCAAAGTTTTTGTGGAAATGGCAGCAGATGCGCAGTGCGTTTTGCACAACAATTGGGAATTTGCCGGGACAGTGGCGAATTCAAAGCCATTGACACGAAACACGACTTTGAATCCAATGAACAAGAAGTCACTATCCAGATGAAAAACGTGTTGGGTTTAGAACACCAAAACAACCATTTTGTCATTCATACCGGTTCACCGCATTACATCGAATATCGCACACACATCGATCAAATGGACTTGATTGCCGAAGCCCGCACTATCCGTTATGCTGCTCGCTTCGAGGAAGAAGGCATCAATGTCAATTTTGTAGAAATAAAAAACAACGAAGTGCACATGCGAACCTATGAGCGCGGTGTTGAAAATGAAACTTTGAGCTGTGGCACCGGAGTTACCGCAGTCGCCCTGAGTTATGGTTTCCTGCATGCTGGCACCTCTGAAGTAGCAGTACACACCAAAGGAGGCGCGCTCCGGGTGAGTTTTGAGACCGTTGGTCAGGGCGAATTTGAAGAAGTTAAACTAACTGGACCTGCACAATGGGTCTTTGATGGCACTTACCAACTATGATGCAATCCAAAACCATTCTTCGCTTGTTGCACTCGCTTTGCCTGGTCGCAGTGATGGCTGTCAGCAATCCTCTTTTTAGTCAAGTTGAGCTCAGTCCAAACGCACAATTCTCTATACTCACTTGCAGTCCTGGAAATGATTTGTATAGTCTGTTTGGCCATACCGCCATTCGGGTGCAAGACATGCGCAATGGCAAAATCATGGACCTCGTGTTCAACTATGGCACTTTCGATTTCACTGACGATTTCTATATGAAATTCGCCATGGGCAAGCTGGATTACAAACTCAGTATTAGTCATTTTGGCGACTTTCAAAAAAGCTACATCGACGAATTGCGAGGTATTGAAGAACAACCTTTGCTCCTGAACCATGCGCAGCGCAGCCATTTATGGGAATTACTACAGGCCAACTACAAGCCCGAAAATCAGGCCTATCGATACGACTTTTTTTATGACAATTGCGCTACACGGGTGCGCGATATCATCTTGCTCGCCTGCCAATTGAGTCATGATCATCCATTGGCGGACTCTATCTCCACACATCCTGAGATTGACTACAGCCAAGAACTAAATCGGGTGTTCCCAATGGGCGATGATCCCTCCACGCGTGCCTCCTTGTCGAATGATCATTCGGCTCTATTTACGTATAACTATCCGCAAGCCTTTAGCTTCAGGGAGGCCATCGATCAATACCTCATGTACCAACCCTGGAGTGACTTTGGAATCGATGTTGCATTGGGGATGCCATGTGACCGTAAAGTACTACCCACACAAGCTATGTTTCTTCCCGATTCATTGAAGCTCGAATTCATGCATGCTCGCGCAGAAAACAAACCACTTGTGGGGCGAACTGAAGATCTCCTTTTCAACGAAAATGAGTGGGTAGCACCCCGCTTTTTCACACCCTTTTGGATCTTTTCATTGATTTTGATCGCATTGATCGCTGCAGCATGTGCACGACGTGCACATTGGACCCACTATTCTGTTTTTGATCGACTCATTTTGATTACATGTGGGTTGGTTGGTGTTTTGGTGACCTTCCTATGGTTCGTAACCGACCACCACGGCACAGTGAACAATCTCAATATCCTGTGGGCGCATCCGCTCTGGCTTCTGCTGGCCATGGTGCGAGCCAAAAGCAAAATTGCTTATCGCTTGGCGTTGGTATGTGGAAGTTTCGTGGTGCTTACCATCCTTGCTTTTGCTTGGTTGCCACAAGCGCTGCATATCGCCACTTTGCCGCTCATGTTGGGTTGTTTACTCATTTGTGCAAAAATCATTTTCGCACACCGCAAAGCAGGGTACCATTCGCAGCAACTTGTATCATCCCTATGAGAGAGCGTTCCTATATCTGCTTGATGGTGGCGATCGCCATGCTTTTGGCATGCAAGCGAGAGGAAGCTACATCCTGGATGACCGGCGTCAAAGGTCCGATAGCGAAGGGTTCCTTGAGTCTTTCCGATCTACTACCTGAAGAGTATCTTTATGTCGATTCGGATCAAAGATGGCATTTTTTTATTGAGAAAAACCTCACCGATTTTCGCATTGATTCGCTGGTAGAAATCCCCGACACGACCATTCACAAGGCACTCACATTGCCCTTTCTTGGTGGACCTTTCAATATTCCTGCTGGCACTGAACTTTACAGTCAGGTTCAAAACAACTATTTGCAGACCCAAGGAGCACAGCTGAAAGAAGTGGATGTCAAAGAAGGTTTTTTGTACTACTCATTTGTCAGTCATGTGAATGGTGAACTCGATTGTACCTGCACACTGCCAGGCGTCACGTTGAATGGAAGTCCCATTGTACTTGCCGCGACGACAGCTGCCACTGCAAACGATTTGTATCCTTCGAGCGCCACGGGCGCAATTGACCTCTCGCAATATCATATCGACTTTTCAGGTAGCTCTGCCAATGGCTACAACCAAATCGAAAGTTTGATTCAAGTGCGTGTGGCCGCTGATGCGTCCTCACCCGCTCAGGTCTATGGGAACGACAGCATCATCATCGATTTGCAATTTGTAGATACCAAAATCAAATTCGGAAGAGGGTACTTTGGTCAGCATCACTTTGACATCAACGAAACCATTGCATTCGGGGAAAACATCAATTTACCACAAGGACAATTCTTGCTCAATGAAGCAAGTCTTGGCTTGACATTTCGGAATTTTGTGGGTGTGGATTTCCAAATGCATCTTGACGCGCTCAATGGAATTCAGAATGATGTATCCACGTCGCTCATCCATCCACCTCTATTCAATTGGCTCAACTTCACACGTGCTGAGTTAATCGGCAACACGGCAACAGCTTCGACCATCCAATTTATGTTGGATGAAAACAACAGCAACTTAACGGAATTCATCGGGAATTTGCCAAATCAAATCAATTTGCAAGGTGACATCGAAATCAATCCGCTGGGCAACATCAGTCTGAACAATGATTTTATTTTTACCGATCAAACAGTAGAGGCCATTGCTTCGCTGGATATACCACTGCAATTGGCCACCAACGGCATCACCCTGAGCGACACCATATTCCTAACCAACGAAGCCATCGACCTCCTTGCGCGTGGTAAACTCCTTCTTGTCATGGACAATTACTATCCCTTGCAAGTCACGGTGAATGCGCAATTGAATCAAGAAAATCAACTCTTTGCATTGTTGGATGACGCCACGCTCGCAGCATCCGGCAGTTCATCGCCCGACCAGCAATCTGTGCGTTCCATTTTTGAGATACCGATAACCGAAGCGCTGATTCGATCCATCCGCTCTGGTGCTTTCATTACCTTGTCGCTCACACTGAGCACCGAAGATTATCCAAACACTCAAGCGCTTTTGGAAACGTATAAAGTCGACTATCAACTCATTGGTGATGGCGAAATTGAAGTGCATTATGAATAAGGATTCGCAATGGACATATCGGACGGAATGGCTGCGCATTGTGTGCCTCTGCTGGACGTGGATGGCCTTTGGATCTTCGAATCATGTGCATGCGCAAACCGAAGCCTTGTTGCTTTTTCAAGACAGCATCAAACCATGGAACTCCATGATTGGGCTGCATTCAGACAATGTCATAGGCAGCAATAGCATCGATATGGGATTTTTGAAAGAGAATATTTTTGGTGGAGAATTAAGTGCGAATCAAATTCAAAGCCAAATCGATCGAATGAAGCAAGTGAATCGCGCTGGTGGTTACTCGTCCAGTCAATTGCTTTTTACCAACTTCAGAGATAGCCTCTTCGGTCGCCCCCATTGGGGACTTCAAGCTGGAATGCATGCCAACTATACAGCGAGTGCCAATTTCCAAAAAGATCTTTTCACACTCGCCTATCAAGGCAACCGATCCAATGACAGCTTGCAGATTGGTCCGATGCGAGGTGTTTTTTATGCGTATCAAAAATTCAGTGTTGGAGTCGTCAACAAAAAAAATTGGAACAGTGTGTCCTTGGGTATTGTCTTTGGGCAATCCATGCGCGACCTCAGTGTGTATGGATCCGCTCTCCAGACTTCAGCTTTGGGCGATACACTTAGCCTATCCTACAACGGCACCTTTCAGCGCAGTGACACGACGATGTCAGGCATCGCCAATGGTTCTGGAATTGGTCTAGCATTGGATGCCCAATACCATTTGCCCATGGCCAATGAAAAAGGCCTTATCAGCATTGCATTGTATGATGTGGGATTTGCGGTGTGGAACAGTCGTTCCGAAACCTATGAATTCAACGGCGACAATCAATGGACGGGGTTGGAAACAAGTCAATACCTTCAGGTACCATTTGACTCCATCGATCTTCCTAATTTTGCGGACAGCATCGAATACAATTACAAACGCAAAAGCATTCTAAAGCCGCTGCCCACACGCATACAGTTTCGCTATTTGCACCACCTGAGCTCAAGCTCCTACTATGAATTTGGCATGCAAATCATACCGGGCACATCCGCTTTGCCGCGCATTCATATGGGATTGGGACAACAGCCATTTCACAATCTCATTTTCACCCAATCAGTCAGTTACGGTGGATTTGGTCGTTGGGGCTTAGGAGCCGGCTTACAATACTTGCCCTGTCAATCCTGGTTCATTTCATTGCAAACAAATCATCTTGGAGGCTTCACCATGTCTTCGGCTCGAAGCCGTCATATACAATTTACAATAGCAAAAATTCTTTGATCATGCATATCCCTAAACTCAAACACACGCAGTCCAACAACTTCATTTTACTTGCGGGCCCATGTGTCGTTGAAAGCGAAGACCTTTGTTTCGAGGTGGCCGAAAAAGTCAAGGCCATCACCGATCGCCTACAAATACCATATGTTTTCAAGGCATCCTACCGCAAGGCGAACCGCTCACGATCAGATAGTTTTTCGGGTCTTGGAGATGAAATGGGCTTAGAGATACTGGCCAAAATCGGTCAGCAATTGGATTTACCTGTGGTAACCGATATTCACTCCGCACCTGAAGCTGCCATGGCTGCTGCTTATGTGGACATGTTGCAGATACCAGCCTTTTTATGCAGGCAAACCGATCTTCTGCAAGCGGCAGGAGCAACTGGCAAAGTGGTCAATATCAAAAAAGGTCAATTTCTATCACCAGAAAGCATGCAATTTGCTGTGCAGAAAGTAAAAGAAATGGGCAATGAAAACATCTTGCTCACTGAACGTGGAACCACTTTCGGCTATCAAGATTTAGTCGTTGACTATCGTGGCTTACCTACGATGCAGCAGTATGCACCCGTGATCATGGATTGCACACATAGCCTGCAACAACCCAATCAAATTGCAGGAGTCACAGGAGGCCGACCCGATATGATTGCCACCATTGCCAAAGCAGCCATTGCTGTTGGTGCAGATGGATTGTTTATCGAAACGCATCCCAATCCGGGTGTGGCTAAAAGCGACGGCGCCAACATGTTGCAGCTCGACCAATTGGAGTCTATGTTGGAACAACTCGTAAAAATTCGCAAAGCCATTCAATCATAAACACATGCGCCGCATTCTATTGCTCATTTCCTTTTTCGCTTCAGCAGCACTCCAAAGTTTGCTTGGACAGGTATATTCCTTTGGAGGAGATGGCTTGGAAGAAGCGTCGGATATTGTTGTGTGTGCCAATCAGGATATCCTTATGATCGGCACCACATCGAGCGATGCAAGCAATGGGGCGAATGTATATGTCCTGCGCACTGATACTAATTTTCAGTGTATTTGGTCCCTCAGCCTTGGTGGTGCAGGCATTGAGGAAGGCGTGACAGTGGTTGAAAATACCGACCAAGAGTTGCTTGTAATAGGCAACACCTCTTCCACCAACAACAATGGATACGGCATGATCGTGTGGAAGTTGGACTCCAATGGCGAGCTACTTTGGAGCCAAACATATGGTGGTTCGAATTGGGATTTTGCTACCCATGGCGTTGCAGTGAGCGACGGCAGTTATTGGATCACAGGCCGAACATACTCCTTTGGCAATGGGGCCACTGATGCGATGTTGTTGCACATCGATGCAAATGGAAGTATAATCAACCAATGGACCTATGGCACAGCGTTGGAGGATGAATTCGTGGATCTTGATTTTTTAAATGATGGAACGATGTTGCTCACCGGCAATCAACGCACCGATGATACCACTTGCCTCGGTTGGTTAGCAACCATCAATGCAGATGGTATACTCTCCGACTTCAATTTTTTTGGCAACGATACCCTGTCTGCCTACATCCATCACACACTGGTGCATGACGATTACATTGTGCATTGTGGACACACCTATCAAAATGGAATTGAAAGCAGCTACCTCCGACGCTTGTTTCAAAACGGCAGTGTAGATTGGGAACGGTTGGAGAATCAATCTCAACCAGAAACATATTATAATGTGATCCTGCGCAACAATGATTACTACATTGCCAGTAAGTCAAAAGAAATTGGCGCAGGCGGCTTTGATGCACTGCTATACAGGCGCAGTCAAGGCGGATGGTTTCAAGACGCTATGTTCTATGGCACAGCAAACGATGATGCTTTTCTAAGCCTTGTTGATCACCCAAATGGATGGCTCTATTCCGTCGGGCACTACGCCAATGATGATGGCTCAACCCATTTGATCGCATACAAACAACTGCAAAATATACTTTCCAGTGAGAATATTGGAGAACAAAATCCGATTGGATGTTTCACCGTTGACGTGCAAAACATGAAGAAAAATGTGCTCCCGACAGCCACTTTTTATTTCAATTGGTGGGGCCAAAAACTGGAGGCAGATAAGCTTCCTTGCTGCTATATCAAAAAGGATATCATGGCCGATGGCCGAGTGAATATTGAGAAAGTATGCCGATGCGACTAATCTGAATAGTGAGGCAGCTCCTAGTTACCGATTAGCCACTTTTTCAAACAACACCAAATTTCCAAAAACGTGAGGTACTTGCTGAAAGGATTGAGGAACCCAGCCACCTGAATTCCTTGTTTGTTGTTCCATCAAAAGAAAATCTGCCTCTTCCATTATATGATTAACACCCACATTATGTGGTGTCCAATCTTCCAATTTTACGGTCCATCCAAATCGATCCAAGGCAACCAAACTCCCATTGTAACTCGGGTCTCCAACCACCGCAAAAGAGCGTCCCACATTGCCTTCCGCAAACAATAGCAGATCCTTGTTACTTAGAATTTCCTCAAACATTCGCGCATATTCGGTTTGATGCTGATCAAATCTCCGTTGTACTTTTTGCACGCTATACACCACGCCGAAAACAATCGCAACCATTGAGCCAATGATATAATACCACTTCAATCGCTGGATGGTAATCAATGCGTCTACTGCCATGATGCCTGCAATAAGTGCAAAGGGTAACATCACAATGAGATAATAATCGTGGTCGCGCAAATGGTTCGCAAAAAGCACCAAAAAGCAAATCACACCTGCACCCATTCCTAAAGCAAAGAAGCTCAAAAAACGGTTCTTATTCCAATTCCAAACAACAGCAAAAACCATCATCGCAAAAAGAAGGACCTTGACTTGCCAATGCAAGAAGATATTACCCCAGTAGGTCCAAGGCCATTTGAGAATCCCCCACCATTCTTGGAATGGCCTTTCCCACAAAGGCCTTGCATGAAGCAGAAAATATTCATCTCCATAGCGCGCTGAATAGGATGCTGCATAGATATACCAAGAAGATACCAATAACAGGTGCGCGATCAACAAGGCAAGAATGCGAGTATTCGAAATACTACGCGTATTCCTTTTTAAACCGATCAATGCCGCCAAGGCCAAGGCGATTGGGTAGATCGAATAAGTCACTTTGAACAAGGCGGCCAAACTAAACCACAGCATAGCCCATACGCACAACCTTACTGGCATGGCAGATGAAAGCAGATAACGCGTGATCAATGTAAGCCCTGCAATACAACAAGAAAAAGCGACTACCTCGGGCAATAAATTGGCAGAATAGTAGATCAATATACCGGATGACAAACAAAGGAAAATTGGAAGGAGTGTATAGAGCCCAAGCCGCTTACGCAATACTAGATAGAGATAAAAAACCGAACTCAACAAGGAACACAACATGATGGAACGCATCATGAAGGTGGCTGATTTGACTGACTCGGTGCAATGAGCTACGACATAATAGATCAATGGAAATTCGCATACCGCCTTGCCATCAGGAGTATTCAAGCTCAAGATGCCAGGTTCAAAAATGCCTGCATTCGTCAAACGGAAATGCGATACAAAAGCCAAGGCATCCGATTGTCGCACGAAATGTATTCCGCCAGCTTGCGCGAATAGATAGCGATGGAATCCAACCGCAAAGAAATACACGATAAAAACCAACGCACCGGCCCACAACAATCTATGTTGTCGCCCAGACATCATCCCTTTGATTGGGCTATGAAATAATATTCCGCCCCGCTATAAAAGGTGTCGATAAACGATGTGCGATGATAGGCTGGCTCGCCGTTCAAAAATGAACTCAATTTGAATATCTGATAAGACGCATCCGACAGATAATCAAAAACCATCTCAGGCGTATTGTTGTAAAATTCTGAAGCTCCCTTTCCACATTCAAACACCAGCAAAGGTTGATCGGTCGCCAAAATCTGACGCGCTCCCTTCATGACATCCAATTCGCCTCCTTCTACATCGATCTTGATCAAATCGATCTTGGATGTGCGTGACTTCAATATCTCATCCATACAACGCACTTGCACTTCAATCAATTCTATTTCCGCATTGGCTTTGGCATAGGTGCGTCGTTTGATGCCACTGTATGCTGGATCGCTTTTGACAAGATGAAAAGTGGTTGCGCCATCAAAATTGGACAAGGCATAAGGATAGACTTCGACATGCTCCATTTGACTTTGTTTCAATGCCGCATACAAATTTGGAATGGGTTCGAAGGCATAATGATGCCCTTCCGGTGCATATTTCTTAATGAGCTCCAGCATCTCTCCTTTGTGCGCACCCACGTCTACACACGATGAACGGCTGTGAAGAACTTTACGCAAGACGCGTCCCGTTAGAATATCGTATTTAATATTCCGTGTTATAGGCCATTCCAGCGCAATCAATAGCGTCCGTGCAATATGCTTCACCCTTTCCAACATCTACGCTTGCGCTATTTCAAATTGAGTATAACCTTTGGGCATATCCAGGGTGACATCCACTTCCTTTACCATGGCGGCTGCTGGACCAAGGGCCAACTGATCAATGAACATTTGTAATACCCGCTCACCGCCTTCTGCTTCACAATATACCGTGCCGTC